>JAUWHZ010000017.1 GCA_030605615.1 Atribacterota bacterium
AAAATACATATAGATAAAAATATTAAGGTATCTCCGTTGCTACTAAAAGATGGCAGGGCACGCTTAGATATAGATATACCTCTGGACAATAATGATCTCTCGCAAGAAATAGAAGTCAAGTTAGAAATATCAGGAATTGGATTTAAAGAAAATTTTGAAATCTATAAAAAGATTTTTTTATCCTCAGGTAAAAATCATATTCATTTAGTAAAGACCTTAGATAAACCTAAATTATGGATCACCTGGGATAGAGGAAAACCATATTTATATAATTTGAGATGTAAGATTTTGAATTCAGCAAAAGAAAGATTAGATGAAGAATCAACACGGTTTGGTATAAGAGAAATAAAAATAGATGATAAATGGAACTGGTATTTAAATGGTGAACGATTCTTCCCTCGTGGTACAAATTTCATCCCCACCCAATGGCTAAGTGAGTACGATAGTAAAATGATAGCAGAAGATGTACGTTTGTTAAAGAAGGCAAATGTAAATGCGGTTAGGGTCCATGCCCACATTAATCGCCAGGGATTCTATGATGCCTGTGATGAGGCGGGAATATTGATATGGCAAGATTTCCCTCTTCAATGGAGTTATGAGGAGACTGACGAATTTGCTCAGAATGCCGTAAATCAAATCGGGGATATGATAGATCAACTATACAATCATCCCAGCATCTGTGTTTGGTGCTGTCATAATGAACCAAGTGCTAACAGGCGTACGCTCGATCCTCTTTTATATTTAGCTGCAAAGGCTAAGGATTCTACCAGATATATTGATATAGCCTCTGACTTTGCCTATCATCCCTATCCGGGTTGGTATCATTCTCATTATTTCGAATTTCATTCTCTTCCAGGAGCTCCTTTTATCAATGAATTTGGGGCCCAAGCCCTTCCCAATGTGGAGACGATGAGAGAAATGATGAAAAAAGATGAACTTTGGCCTCCTCAGTGGTCAGTATGGGCCTATCATGATTTTCAATATGATCCTACTTTCAATGTGGCTAAGATAGATATGGGTAATTCCCTCGAAGATTTCATAAAAAATAGTCAGGACTATCAATCAAAGTTGTTAAAATATGCCATAGAAAACTATCGAAAGAATAAATATTCTAAAGTAACCGGAATATTTCAATTTATGTTCGTAGATAATTGGAATGCTATAACCTGGAGTGTGGTGGATTATTTCCGAAGACCAAAAAAAGGATATTATACTTTAAAAATTGCTTATCAGCCGGTGTTAATTGGGATGGATTTGGATAGGGAAAGGCTGAATGTGGATGTATTACGTTTTGGATTTCCTGAAATCTGGATAGTTAATGACAATTTTAAGCAATATAAAAATATGTGTGTTAAAATAAGTTTATTAAAAGATAAGAAAGCGGTAATGGAAGAAGAGATAAAAATAGGAAATCTACCTGCTGATGATGTAAAGTATATCTCTTGTCCTTCGATGTTAAAGCAAGTTGAGAATTTAGATATGAAAGAAAAAGGAGATTACATTATTGAACTGAAGTTGAAAGACCAGAAAGGCAATGCCATATCGAAAAATTCCTATTTGATAGAACTGGTATAAAACTTATTTAAAAATTATTAAAAGTATTACTATTCTTTTAAGAAATATTTTGGTATTATGAAAAAAGTAAACAGAGTTTAGAGAAGGGAGAAGCTAAAGTGAAAAAAGAAGAAAAGAAAAAGATTTTAGAAAATTCCGAATCAACAGATGAATTAAAAGAACTGGATAATCTGGAAGATTCATTAGAAACAGAAGATTTAAAAAAATTAGATTAAAAAATCAACACAAATACTGTAGGACAGGGTGGCACTCAATATTACTTGAGTGCCACCCTGTCTATAAAGTGATTCATTAAACCTGTGAACCAACAAAAACGGTAAGGAGATTCATCCACCCCGTAATCCAATAAAGCGTAAGTCACGTAGGGGTTTGATTCATCGAACCCGTTATTATAATTTAAAGGAGGAAGCGGAATGGTATTAGAGGCAATTAAAAAAAGACAAAGTGTTCGAAGTTATCAGGACAAAGAAATTCCGGAAGAAATACTTCAACAGATTTTAGAAGCTGGTAGATTAGCTCCTTCGGCAAAAAATACTCAATCCTGGAAATTTATAGTGGTAAAAAATAAGGACTTAAGAAAGAAATTGGTTCCAGCTTGCAAGGATCAGGAATTTGTTGGAGAGGCTTCGGTAGTTATAGCAGGGTGTGCGACCAATCCTGATTATGTAATGAGCAATGGAGAACATGCTTACTCTATCGATTTAGCTATTGCTCTGGATCATATGAGTTTAGAAGCAGCTTCCTTAGGATTAGGGACTTGCTGGATTGGTGCTTTCTATCAGGATCAGGTCAAAGAACTTTTAGGTGTCCCCGGAAATGTCCGTATTGTTTCCCTTATGCCAGTTGGATATCCCAAGGAATTAGGGAGTAAGACCGGAAGAAAATCTTTATCGGAAATTATTTGTTACGATAATTATTCTTTATAGAATTTTGCTATTTTGACTTTGTCAGGGGATGGTCTTTTGATAAACTATTTTTAAAGATAACAGGGGCAGACATAAAGTCTGCCCCCTACATATTTTTTATTGAAACAAGAGATTCAATCCTACATCTTCATTAAATCCTCTTTCTATTTCTCCTTCAATTTCCTCAATTATAAATTCACCAACACCACCGATAACTGCGGAGTTCAAGTGTCCTCCAAGGGTATTATAATTAGAATCAGCTAAGTTGATATGCAGATGAAGATAGACTTCTCCATTCATAGTAGAAATATTTCCCAATAGACTGGTAATTTCATAATCTCCATCCAGTTCTTTAGGATAGTATTTTTTAGTTTCCAGATTATAAAATCCTATAGTAGCTTTTTTAACTGCGCCAATTCCGTTAATTGTGCCCAGTTTTATCTTGTTATCTTCACAGAATTTTTTTAGGGTCTCGACAACCTCTTCTCCTATATTAATACTTACTACCCATTTGCTTCCAAATTTTTTAAATTTCATGCATATCCTCCTGTTATTTATTAATTTACCGACTAAATTAGTCGTTAATGAATAGTGAATGGTCGTTAGTTTTAAATACAAGTTTTCAGTTATCAGTTATTGGTTTTCAGTCAATTTAGTTAATTAGTTGGTTTGATATTAATTCTCAACTAACTAACTAGGTAACCAATTAACCAACTAACCAAATATTACTATACTCTCTACGCTACTAATATACGAGATACGTTATTCTTTACAACAGTTGATAAGGAGATTCTATCTTCTTACTTTTGATTAAGATTTTTTTGGGAACTTTGAATTCTATCAGTTTATTATACAAGGCTTCAACAAAGAATTTTTCGGTCTCAAAGTGTTCTATATCCAGAACATTTAGTCCTAATTCTTTTGCCCGAAGGGCGCTATGATGGTTGATATCTCCGGTAATATATAAATCAACATCCTTATGGTAAACTTGTTCCAAAAGAGAGCTTCCTCCTCCGGTACAGAGAGCAACTTTTTTTATCTTTCGGTTATTAGATTTAATTAGTCTGACATATCTTGTCTTCAATTTGTCTTTTACCCAACGGGAAAATTCCGTTAATTCTGTTTTGCTATCTATTTCTCCCAGCATACCAATTCCGGATGATGGTTTAGTCAAAAGTTCATATACATCATAAGCTGGCTCTTCGTAGGGATGGGCATTTTTCATGGCCTGAATAACTGTTTCTAAATGTCTTTCAGGGACGATAGTTTCAATTTTTATTTCATCCAGTTCTTCCCTTTCCCCTTCTTTGCCAACGAAAGGGTGAGTCCTTTTTAAAGGTCTAAATGTTCCTTTCCCGGAGAAATTAAAAGATGTTTCGGTATAATTGCCTATCTTGCCTGCCCCAGCTTCAAAGATTGCCTGTCTCATTCGGTCTGTATGCTGAAGAGGTACATATACTGCAAATTTAAAGACTTTTTCTGAACTTCTTTGGATAGGAGTAATTTTCTTTATTTCTAATAAATTTCCAACATAATCATTTAATCCATTTTCTGCCAGGTCAAAGTTAGTATGCATAGCTAGGAGGTTTACTTTATGAGTAATGGCTTTAAAAAGTAAGGGGTTATCCTGTTTGGTAATCTGTTTTAAGGGAGAAAAGAGAAGGGGATGATGGGTAATAATTAAATTTGCCTTATTTTCTATAGCCTCATCCAAGATTTCTTGAGTGATATCTAAGGATAGTAAAATTTTTGTTATAGGGGCATCAAGATCTGCAAATTGAATTCCACTATTATCATAGCTTTCCTGTAAGAAAAAAGGAGCAATTTTATCTAATGTATTTAAAAGTTCTTTAATTTTCATTTAAAATTCTTATAGCCCAAGAATAATTTCAATTATAATTGGGGGGCAGAGCCTTTCCTCCTTTTTAGAACTTATTCTGGTTATAGCTTTCAAGTTGGTAAGCGGATTAAATAAAATAATTATTTATTGTTTTTAATTTGTAACTTTATTTTTATTATAATAACATTTTTTAAAATTTTTTCCTATTTTCCTATATTTATTAATAAGATATAAAATAATAAGGTAATCTTAGAAGCCCTTATTAGAAAAGATGAAGAACTGGCAGAACAATTAATGAAAAGACATATAGAAAATGGCAAGGAAGACCTTTTGCAACAGATCGAGCTTCGAGAGAATAATCGTGAAAAAGAGTAATTAGGCATATAATAAAATAAGACAAAAATAATGAAAAATGTGTATTAAAGATTGGCAATGGCTTGCTTAAGAGTTTTTATATCTTTCCAGGTTAATTCTTTAGGACTGCCGGGGAAAGTTGCTTCATTTCTAAGTAGATAACTGGGATGGAACATAGGAAATATCTTTATCTCGCCTAACCAGTCATACCATTGACCTCGAAGTTTAGTAATTCCCCCAGTAGTTTCTAAAAGATATTGGGTGGGGATATTGCCCAGAGTAACAATAATTTTAGGATTAATCAGGGCAATTTGGGTTTCTAAATAGGGGAAACAAGTTTCTATCTCACTTTTAGAAGGATTACGATTGGCCGGGGGTCTACATTTAAGCATATTGGTGATAAATATATCTTTTCTTTTTATATTGACTGATTGTAAGATTTTAGTTAAAAGCTGTCCTGCTTTACCTACAAAAGGTCTACCTTTAAGGTCTTCCTCTTCACCCGGGGCTTCTCCAATGAAGATTATTTTAGATTTTTCATTTCCTTCGCCCGGGACGACTTTCGTACGAGTAAGATATAAAGGACATTTCTTGCAATTTCTACATTCTTCTGCCACTTCTTCAATAGTCAATGGATTAAAGTATTTATTATTCATTTTCTTTACACCTTATTTTTTTAAGAAAGTTTTATGCATTTAAACTTTAATTATCTCATTAGCAGCAAATTATTTTTATAATTTTAACATTTAATTATACTTTTTAGCAAGTAACAGAGGTATAGCGCCTACCTTTAATATTTGCTTAGTTTTGGAAATCAGGAGTATAATATTTATAAAAAGTGAATTTGAATAAATCTAACCCTTATAAAAATTCAGATAAAAAATGGAGATGAGGAAATTGAAAAATTTGGAATTATCCAGAATATTTGAGCAGATTGCCAGGATATTAAAGATTAAAGGAGAAAATCCCTTCAAGATTAGAGCTTATGAAAAGATAACCTTAGTTTTAGAGAATTTGCCTATTGATATAGAAACAATTTACCGACAGGGAGGATTGAGTAATATCCCGGGAGTTGGTGCGGGTATTGCCAAAAAGATCGAGGAGTTTTTAACTACTGGTAAACTTGAGTATTATGAAAAATTAAAAGAGACTATACCTTCTGGGGTAATAGAGCTTTTAGATATTTCCGAAGTCGGGCCTAAGACAGCTAAGCTTTTATATGAACAATTAGATATAGATAATATAGAGAAGTTAGAAAAAGCAGTTAGGCAGCATCAGATTAAAGACTTACCAGGAATGGGTGAGAAATCTGAAACTAATATTTTAAGAGGAATAGAATTATATAAAAGACGAAAAGAGAGATTTCTTTTAGGTCTGGCGTTACCTTTAGCAGAAGAGATAGTAGAAAATTTAAGTCATTTAAAAGAGACGAATAAAATAAGCTTTGCCGGGAGCCTAAGAAGAAAAAAAGAGACCATTGGTGATATTGATATTCTGGTAACCTCCCAAAGACCTGAGACGATAATGAAAACATTTACCTATCTTCCTCAAGTCAAGGAAATTTTAGCTGAAGGACCTACCAAATCAAGCATTATTATTAAGGATGACATTCATGTTGATGTAAGAGTAGTGGAACCAATAAGTTTCGGGGCAGCTCTCCAATATTTTACTGGCTCTAAAGCCCACAATATTAAATTAAGAGAATTGGCTTTAAAGAGAAATTTGAAGATAAATGAATACGGAATATTTGATGTTAAAACCGATAGGAGAATAGCAGGAGAGAGGGAAGAAGAAATTTACCAAATCTTAAATTTACCTTTTATTCCACCAGAATTAAGAGAAGATAGAGGAGAGATTGAGGCAGCACAGGAAAATAAATTGCCTAAACTGATAGAATATTCCCAGATTAGAGGAGATTTGCATCTTCATACTAAATGGAGTGATGGGGCACATACGATTAGACAAATGGTAGAAGCAGCTAAAAAGAGAGGTTATAAATATATTGCCATTACTGACCATTCACAATCCCTTAAATTTGCGGGTGGATTAACGGAAGAGAGATTAGGAGAACAGATAGAACTAATTCAAAAATTAAATCAAGAATTGAAAGATCTTACAATCTTAACCGGAATTGAAGTAGATATTAAGTCAGATGGCAGTTTAGATTTTTCCGATGAGATATTAAGCAAATTAGATGTGGTGATTGCGGCTATTCATTCTGGTTTTAAGCAGGAGAGTAAAATTATTACTGAGAGAATTGTTAAAGCTATGCAAAACAGGTTTGTAAATATTATCGCTCATCCCACTGGACGTTTAATTGGATATCGTGAGTCATATCAAATAGATATTAATAAAATGATGAACATGGCTGAAAAAACAGGGACTATTTTAGAAATAAATGCCTATCCAGAAAGACTTGACTTAAATGATGTATATTGTCGGATGGCTAAAGATAAAGGGGTTCAGTTGGCTATTGAAACCGATGCTCATAGTGCCGATGGCTTGGCAACTATGGATTTGGGAGTAGCTGTCGCTCGCCGAGGATGGTTAGAAGAAAAGGATATAATAAATACTCTTCCTCTGGATAAACTATTAAAGAGATTGAAAAGAAAATAATTAGTGGAGGTTGAAGAATTTTCTAAAAAGCACTTGACGAAATAAGTATTATTTGTTAAATTAAATAAGTTGTTGTTAACAAAAATACAATATAATAAAAAGATATTCAATAAAAGGGAGTTTTTATTGAATTGAGAGGAAGGACCTAAAAATTTTAGCAGTCCCGAGTGGTATTGGAAAATTTATTAACTAATTACTGCTGGGGGCTTTTTTATATTGTTTTAAATTATATAAAACTAATGAAAAATCATAGTATATAATTATTATTTCAGTAATGACATAAAAGACATAAAATATAAGGAGGATATAGAATGTATAAAAAATTATTTATTCCCGGACCAGTTAATGTAACCGAAGATATCTTGCAGAAGATGGCTACTCCGATGATTGGACACCGAACAAAGGAAGCATCAAACCTGCAGAGAAGCATTAGTGATAAATTGAGAAAAGTGATGTATACCGAAAATGAGATTTTATTATCTACCTCTTCAGGTAGTGGTCTAATGGAAGGAGCTGTTCGTTCCTGCACTCAAAAAAGAGCGGCAGTATTTTCCTGTGGTAATTTTGGTAATCGATGGTATCAAATGGCTGTAGATAATAATGTGCCCGCTGATAAATTTGAAGTGGAATGGGGAGAACCCACTACCGCAGAATTAGTAGACCAAGTTTTAGCAACAGGTAAATATGACTTGGTCGCTGTAACCCATAATGAGACTTCGACTGGAGTAATGAATCCAGTTGAAGAGATTGCCCAGGTAATGAAAAAATATCCCGAGGTAATATTCTGTATAGATGCGATAAGTTCCTTAGGAGGAGTAAAGATAGAAGTAGATGAATTAGGAATCGATATCTGTATAACTTCAAGTCAAAAATGCTTAAGTTTACCTCCCGGTCTTTCACTTTGTTCGATATCCGAAAAAGCTTTGGAGGCAGCAAGAAAAGTTAAGTTTAGAGGGACCTATTTTGACCTTTTGCAAATATATGATTATATTCAAAAGAAAGATTATCAATATCCCTCAACTCCTTCTTTGTCCCATATGTTTGCCCTTGATTATCAATTAGACAAGATATTTGAAGAAGGATTAGAAAATCGTTTTGCCCGTCATAGAGAGATGGCTAATTATGTAAGAAAATGGGCAAAAGAGAAGTTTGCTCTCTTAGCTCAAGAACAATTTACTTCTAATACTGTGACTTGTGTAAAGAATACCAGAGAAATTAATGTGGGTGATTTAAATAAAGCTCTGGGTGAAAAAGGATACATGATTTCTAATGGATATGGAAAACTGAAAGAAAAAACCTTTAGAATAGCTCATATGGCCGAAGCGACTCTTACTGAAATTAGAGAACTTCTTTCTCTGATTGATGAAATTTTAGGATTATAAGGGGTAATGAAGATGTTAAAAATATTAGTAACCGATGGAATGGACAAAGGGGCGGTATGTACTCTAAAAGATATAGGGCATGAAGTAACAGAGCAGTTCTTTGAACCTGAAGAGCTAAAAGAACAGGCGAAGAATTTTAATGTAATGATAGTGCGTTCTGCTACCAAAGTTAGAAAAGAGATTATTGATGAAGCTCTAAAGGCCGGAAATTTAAAGATGATTATTCGGGGTGGAGTAGGATTAGACAATATAGATGTTTCTTATGCTGAGTCGCAAGGAATAAAAGTTCGAAATACTCCTAAAGCAAGCAGTTCTGCTGTGGCAGAATTGGCTTTAGGGCACATGTTTTGCCTAGCCCGATTTATTGGAATTGCCAATGTTACTATGAGAGAAGGTAAGTGGAACAAAAAACAGTATAAAGGAATAGAACTTTCCGGCAAAACCTTGGGGCTTATAGGATTTGGTAGAATTGGCCGGGAATTAGCCAAAAGAACTAAGGCATTAGAGATGAAAGTTATCTATAATGACATCTTAGGCCC
>JAUWHZ010000013.1 GCA_030605615.1 Atribacterota bacterium
GTGATGGCGGAGGGGTCACACCTGTTCCCATCCCGAACACAGAAGTTAAGCCCTCCAGCGCCGATGGTACTGCAGGGTCATCCTGTGGGAGAGTAGGACACTGCCGGGATTTTTTATTTTTATTCTCTTTTAGTGTATAATAAATAGCGTGTAGCGTTTAGCGTTTAGTATATAGTGAATAGTATTTAGTCGTTGGTAGGACAGGCGTCTCGCCTGTCTATCAATCAATTTACGACTAAATTAACCGGGTAACTGGAAAACTGGTTAACTAGCAAACTAAATTAAATTGGGCAATTGGTTAATTAATATTAACTGGATAACTAGCGAACCGGACAACTGGTTAACTAAATACTACCGACTATTCACTACCGACTATTCACTACCGACTAGTCAATTGGAGAATTGATAAATTGGAGAATTGGAGAAATAAACTTAAAATTATTTCATTTGATGTAGATGGTACATTAGTAGATTTAGAATATAATGATTTAGTATGGTTTAAAGAAATCCCTCAATTAATAGCCCAGAAGAAAAAGATTGGATTTGAAGAAAGTTTAAAATTAGTGCAAGATGAATATAATAAACTGGGTGAACATAATTTAGACTGGTATGATATTAAATATTGGATATCATATTTTGGTTTAGAAATTTCCTCTGAGGAAATTTTAGAAAAATATGAGCCTCAAATTAAGATATTTACCGATGTAATTCCTGTTTTAGAAGAATTAAAGGAAAGTTTTTTGCTTATCATTGTTACTGCTATGCCCCGTGAATTTTTAACCCCCAAGATGACCAAGCTTAAAAAGTATTTCAAATTTACTTTCTCTGCCCTTTCTGATTTTAAAGAATTAAAAAATTCTGAAATATATTTAAAGATATGTCAAATATTAAAAGTAAATCCTGCACAAGTTCTTCATATAGGTGACCACTGGAAATTTGATTATTTGGCTGCTCATAAAGCGGGAATGAATGCACTTTACTTAGACCGCAGTAATACAAAAAAGGGAAAATTTATTATTAATAATCTGACAGAGATAAAAAGAGTAAGTATGAGATAAATATAATAATTAACGAGATACGAGATACGAGATACTATTTTACAAGGAGACGATGATAATGCCGGAATTACCAGAAGTTGAAACTATCAAGGGGGATTTGCAAAAGAAAATAAAGGGTAAAAAGATAAAAAATGTAGTGATAAATATTGAAAAAATATTAAAAAAGCCTTCTTTGAAAGAATTTGTTTCCAAGGTAAAAAATAGAATAATTCAGGAAATAAACCGTCGTGGAAAATATATTATTATTAATTTGGATTCAGGGGAAAAACTAATAATCCATCTTGGCATGACTGGACTTTTAATCTATCCTATTGATCAAAAAAGTATGGCAAATATAATTCCCAAACACAATCATCTTATTATTACCTTTACAGACGATAACCAATTAGTATTTAATGATGTCCGTAGATTCGGAAAAGTTTATTTAGTTTGTGATATTAATGAAGTTGAAGGAGTGGCTAAATTGGGTATTGAACCTTTAGATGAAAATTTTACGAAAGAAATTTTTATTCGAATGATAAGAAAAAAGAAAAATAAAATAAAATCTTTATTGATAAAGCAGGAGTTTATTACTGGATTAGGGAATATTTATGCCAACGAAGTATTACATCGGTCTAACATCCACCCTTTACGTGTGGCTTCTTCTTTTACCGATGAGGAAATAGGAAAATTATTTCAGGGAATAAAGTCTGTGTTAAGCGAGGCAGTTGAATTTCGGGGAAGTACTGTAGCTGATGAAGCTTATCGTGATACAGATGGTGAAAAAGGAAAATTTGCTGAGAGGCTCCAAGTCTATGCTCGAGGAGGGAAAAACTGTTTTAAGTGTGGGAGCACCATAGAAGTTATAAAAATAGAGGGAAGAAGTACATTTTTCTGTCCCCAATGCCAAAAATTATAAGAGATAATTTAAAATTTTTTAGTGGAATGTAAAATATTTTTGCTAAAATGAAAGATAAATATTATAATATCAATTGATAACATTCTCCGAGCTATTATACCTAAAGCGTAAGTGATGGTGGATTAGCCGATAGGGAATGAGAGGAAACTCTTATTCCTCCCGTGTTTGGAAAGGAGGATCAGTCTTATGATTCAGAATTGAAAACCAATGCCGAACACGGTGTTGGTTTTTTTATTTGAACTAATTATTAAATAGAAGGATGTAAAAGTGAAATCTAAAAAAAATTATGTCTTATTTGGATTAATTTTGGTAATTTTGGCGGGAGCAAGTTTTAGTTTTAATACTATTTATGCCAAAACAACCCATCTGAGGTTGGCCACTACGACCAGTACAGAGAATTCAGGCCTACTTGAGGTTTTATTACTACCCTTTGAAGTGAAATTCGGGGTTAAAGTGGATGTTATCGTGGTTGGCACTGGCAAAGCTTTAAAGTTAGGGGAAAATGGAGATGTAGATGTCGTGTTAGTGCATGCCCGAGCAGCGGAGGATAAGTTTATCCAGGAAGGATATGGAGTAAATCGAAGAGATGTAATGTATAATGATTTTATTATTCTGGGGCCATTTGATGACCCTGCAAAAATTAAGGATGAAAAGAATGTAGTCTTAGCTTTAAGAAAAATTTCTGAGCAAAAGATCTATTTTGTTTCCCGGGGAGATGATTCTGGGACTCATAAAAAAGAAAAGAGTTTATGGCAAAAAACAGGAATTAATCCTCAAGGAAAATGGTATATGGAAGTTGGTCAGGGAATGGGAGCGGCCTTACAGATTGCCTACGAAAAGCAGGCTTATATCCTTTGTGATAGGGGGACTTTTTTAGCTTATAAGGATAAGATAGACTTAATCATCCTTTTTGAGGGGGATCCTCTACTATTTAATCCCTACGGTATAATGGCAGTTAATCCGGCTTTATATCCTCAAGTTAAATATATAGAAGCAATGCAATTAATTGCATGGGTTACTTCAGTGGAAGGACAGAAGATAATTAAAGAATACAAAAAAGAAGGAGAAGCCCTTTTTTATTCAATGGCTATTAAATAGTCGATAGTGAATAGTAATTCGTATCGCGTGAAGATGTAGGTGCATGCCTTGAGTCTGCCTGTAATTAGTAATTTGTAGGGGCTTGATAAATCAAGTCCGCGAAAGAAGTTATCGAAATGACTCGGGTCGAATAAATTCGACACCTACGCTAAAAGCTATACTCTGTTTGCAAAAAGTTTTGAATTTTGAATTATGATTTTGTGCTTTACTCTTTAAGTTTTTAGCTAAACAAAGAGATTGCCACGCTCCGATAAATCGAAGCTCGCAATGACAGAAATCTCAATAAACTGGTAACCGATAATTAAAAACTGATTTTCTTCACGCGATACTCGATACGCAATACGCGATACGAATTTATTAATCGAGGTGATATTTTGGATTTTATTATTGAAGGAATACAGAAAGCTTTTCAACTGATTTTTTCCTTAGATAGAGAAATATTTAATATTGCCTTACTTTCATTAAAGGTATCTTTAACTGCCGTTGGTTTAGCTTCATTGTTAGGGGTGTTCTTAGGATTTTTAATGGCGATGAAAGATTATTGGGGGAAGAGGTTCTCTTTGGCTTTAGTGAACACTCTCCTGGCTTTGCCCACAGTAGTTATTGGATTAATTGTTTATTCACTGATTTCTCGAAGAGGACCGCTGGGAGTTTTTGGTCTATTATATACCCCTTCAGCTATGATTATCGGTCAGTTTATATTAGCTACCCCTATAGTTATCGCTCTCACTCATTCAGCGGTACAGGGAATTGATAAAAGGGTTAGAGATACTGCCTTAACCCTTGGGGCAACCGAGATGCAAAGTGCCTGGATGGTAATTAAAGAAGCCCACTACGCTATATTAGCGGCAATAATAGCTGCCTTTGGAAGGGTTATTGCTGAGGTGGGAGCTGCTATTATGTTAGGAGGAAATATAAAGGGAAGCACTCGGGTTATGACCACTGCTATTGCCTTAGAGACTACCAAAGGAGAGTTTGGTTTTGCTATTGCTCTGGGGGTTATATTATTATTAATTGCTTTCAGTATAAATATTTTATTACATTATTTTCAAAGTAAGAAGTTGTAAGGTTATGATATGGATAAATCAATAATTAGAGTTAAAAATTTACAAAAAATTTATAACAATAGAATTATATTAGATGTTGACCATTTGGATTTTCAGGAAAGTAAAATTTACGCTATTGTCGGTCCAAATGGATCAGGTAAGACTACATTGTTAAAGATTTTAAATTTATTAGAGAAACCAGATACAGGTCAAATCTTTTTTCAGGGTCAAGAATTAACCAATAAATCGAGACCTGAGGTCCTAAAGATTAGGCGAAAGATGACTTTAATAGATCAGAATTCCTTTTTATTTCACTCTACAGTCTATGATAATATTACCTATGGATTAAAGGTAAGGTCAGTTCCCACTAAAGATCAGAGAGATAAGGTAAAACATGCTTTAAAAATGGTAGGACTTTCTGGTTTTGAAGACCGGAGGGCAAATCAATTATCAGGTGGAGAGGCAAAACGGGTGGTAATAGCCAGAGGGTTAGTAATTGAGCCAGAGGTCTTCTTTTTAGATGAACCCACAGTAAGTATAGACCAAAGACACCAAGATGTGTTGGAAAGGATTATTAGAGATATTAGTGATGAAATTAGAACAACTGTTATACTTACCACCCATGATCTCTCCCAGGCATATCGTTTAGCTGATGAGGTAGTTTCTCTTTTAGAGGGCAGGATTATTAAAAAAGTTCCAGAAAATCTCTTTAGAGGAGTGATAGAAGAGAAGAACGGAGTAAAATATTTCAAAGTTTTTGGCAATATTAAATTTACTATAGCTATAGTAAGCGATAAAGTTGGTCCTGCTTATATCTCTATCGACTCTAAAGATATAATTTTATCTTATGAACAATTTCAATCCAGTGCGAGAAATACATTTTCAGGGAAAATAATAAAGATTATCGAGCAAAATCATTTGGTAAAATTAGAAGTGGATGTGGGCATTTTTTTAGTAACAACTATCACCAGAGAATCGTTTCAAAAGATGAATCTTAATCTGGGGAGAAAAGTATATCTTACCTTTAAAGCATCTGTAGTGGAGGTATATTAATTTAAAGAAACAAAATGTTTTCTAAAAATAAAAAACAATCTTTATATCAGTAATCAGGAGATGAATAATAAATATGACAAAACCATTATTTAAAGTTAGTACCCCTGTAGAAGCGATTAAAGTACTAAAAGATCATTTAGATATTCAGAAAATAATTCAGAAAAATCGAGAGATAGTCAATATTAAAGACTCTTTACACAGGGTCTTGGCTGAAGAGATTATCTCTCCTTGTAATCTACCGGGATTTAATCGTTCTACAATGGATGGTTATGCGATTAGGGCAGAAGATTCTTTCGGGGCAAGTGAGAGTTTACCCTCATATCTGAAAATTATTGGAGAAATAAAGATGGGTAGTAAGTCCGAATTTAAGATTAATCCTGGAGAAGCAGTAAAAATTTCTACTGGTGCAATGTTGCCGGAAGGTGCGAATGCAGTAATAATGTTGGAATATACTGTCCTGATTGATGATACCACTGTTGAGTTAAGAAGATCGGTTGCTCCCTGGGAAAATATAGTACGAGAAGATGAAGACCTGAAAGCAGGGGAAGTCCTATTAAAAGAAGGATATAGATTACGTCCCCAGGATATAGGAATATTGGCCGGGATAGGGAAGATAAATATCAAAGTTTTTAAAAGGCCTCGAGTAGCTATCATTTCAACAGGTAATGAAATAATTCCTGCTCAAGATGAGCCTCAAATAGGAGAGATAAGAGACATAAATTTATATACTCTCGGTGCTTGTGTGGAGGAAGCAGATGGAATTCCCATATATAAAGGGATTATTAAGGATGAAGTAGATCTTCTTGAGCAAGAAATAAGAAAAACTATTAAGAAGGATAAAGTAGAGGTAGTGATTGTATCTGGAGGGAGTTCAATGGGAACCAGAGATATAACCCTGGAGGTCCTTAATAAATTAGGAAAACCAGGAGTGCTAATTCACGGTGTATCAGTAAGGCCAGGGAAACCTACTATAATTGCTGTAGCTAATGATAAGCCGATATTTGGCTTGCCTGGTCATCCAGTCTCATCAATGATTATCTTTAATCTCTTTGTCCGGCCTTTAATAAGCTGGCTCCAGGGGGGAGATTATAATTATAATTCTGATAATCCAAAAGAAGTAAAAGCTGAACTTACTTGTAATGTGGTATCAGATTCTGGGAGAGAGGATTATGTTAGAGTTTTTATGTATAAGGAGAAGGGGAAATTTTATGCCGAGCCAGTTTTGGGAAAATCAGGATTGATCTCTACCATGGTCCGGGCATCAGGTTTGATAAAAATTGGGTTAAATATAGAAGGAATAGAAAAGGGCAGCAAAGTCATGGTTAAATTATTTAATTAAGCTTATATCCTACTAACGACTATTCACTATTCACTAACGACTAATTAAGGGAGGAGCGATTAGTTTGAAGAGAAATATTTATTTGAATAAATTAACCTTAAAAGAAGCTAAAGAAAAATTTGCTAAAGCTTTAGCAAATCTCAAGATCAATCAACCCTTAAAGGGGGAATTGGTATTTACTGAAGATTCCCTGGGACGAGTTACTGCAGAGTCCGCTTTTGCTAAAATATCTTCTCCCTACTATCAGGCCGCGGCTATGGATGGAGTGGTAGTTAGGGCAAGAGACACTTACCCCGCCTCTGAATCTTCTCCCCTTAAGTTAAGGATTGGTAAAGACTTCTATTTTATAAATACTGGCAATCCCATACCTTTCGGGTTTGATGCAGTAATAAAGATTGAAGATATTAATCCGGTGGGCAAAATAGGGCAAAGAAAAATGAAGAAAAAAGATATTACTGATGAGCTTACTAAGATGGAAGAAGAAAGTATCAAAGAGATTATGATATTTTCTTCAGCCTTCCCCGGACAACACATCCGTAATATTGGAGAAGATATAGTAGCCAATCAGCTAATTATTCCAGTTAATCAAAGAATTCGTCCAGTAGATGTAGGGGCTTTATTAGCGGGAGGGATAAATCAACTTTTAGTTCGCAGAAGACCTAAAGTAATAGTTATTCCTACAGGAGATGAATTGGTTCAACCAGGGGAAAGAATTATTCCCTGCAAAATTATTGAATATAATTCTAAAGTAATCAAAGGTTTAATTTCTGAGTGGGGAGGAGAAGCCAAAGTTTATGGAATCGTAAAAGACATTCCCGGGCATTTGAAGAAGATTTTACTTAAGGCTGCCCCACAAAATGATATAGTAGTAGTCCTCGCTGGTTCCTCTGCTGGCTCAAAAGACTTCACTCCTGAGATTGTTAAAAGCATAGGCGAGGTACTGATTCATGGAGTAGCTATTATGCCCGGGAAACCCACCATTTTAGGAATTATTAATAAGACTCCCCTCATTGGACTTCCTGGTTATCCTGTTTCTGCAATTATATCGGCTGAGCAGTTCTTAAAACCTTTAATCTTCAAAAGATTAGGCCTGACAATACCGAAAAGAAAAGAAATTAAAGTTCATATGGCTCACAAAGTGGTTTCCCGTTTAGGTGATGAGGAGTTTTTAAGGGTAAAATTAGGGAATATAGGAGAAAAAATAATGGCTTATCCTCTTCCTCGGGGGTCAGGGGTAATAACTTCATTGGTGGAAGCAGATGGTATAATTCGTATTCCTTCTTTAAAGGAAGGTTTAGATTTCGAAGAAGAAGTAAATGCTGAGCTTTGGAAAGACTTAGACACCATCATGAATAATATTATTATAACTGGTAGTCATGATTTAATCTTAGATATTTTAAAGAATGAGTTACAGGAAAATTTTTCTGACTTTAAGTTAGTTTCTTTTAATGTTGGAAGCATGGGGGGGTTAATGGCTTTAAAACAAAACCGAACTCATCTCGCTACTGCCCATCTATTAGATCCAGAGAGTGGAGAATATAATTTTCCTTACCTAAAGAATATGCTTCCCCAAAAAGAATTAATAGTGGTTAATTTAGCTTACCGAGAGCAAGGGATAATGGTAAAAAAGGGAAATCCTAAAAATATAAAAGAATTAGATGATTTGACCAGAGAGGATATAAAGTTTATAAATAGACAGAAAGGTTCAGGCACCAGAATTTTATTGGATTATTTATTAAAAAAGAAAGCAATTAACCCTATGGATATTAAGGGTTATTTCCAGGAAGAGTTTACTCATTTGATGGTAGCATCTGCGGTGGCTACCGGGATTGTAGATGCTGGTTTGGGAATCCTATCTGCTGCCAAAGCCTTTAACTTAGACTTTATTCCGGTGGCTAAAGAAAGATATGATATAATTATTCCTAAAGAGTGGTATACTTCTTTGAGAATACAAAAATTACTTAGTATTATAAGGTCAGAAAAGTTTAAGAAAAAGGTTTTGAGTTTGGGTGGTTACGATCTTTCTCAGAGCGGAAAGGTGATGGAAGAATGAGTCAATTAGTAGATAGTTTTGGACGGAAAATTACCTACCTCCGGATTTCTATTACTGACCGTTGTAACTATAGATGTATATACTGTAAACCCGAAGAACAATTTACCTTTATCCCACACGAAGAAATTTTAAGATATGAAGAAATTATTGAAATTATCCAGGAAGCAGTAAATTTAGGTATTAACAAAGTCAGAATTACCGGTGGCGAACCTTTAGTCAGAAAAGGGGTAGTAGATTTTATAAAGCAATTAAGAAAGATTAAAAAATTAGAAGATATATCTTTAACTACTAATGGTTGTTTTTTGGCCGGATATGCTGAAGAACTGAAAGCTGCGGGGTTGAATAGGGTAAATATTAGTTTGGATTCTTTACAGAAAAATAAATATAGAAAGATTACCCGGGGAGGAAATTTAGAGAGAGTGCTAAAAGGGATAGATTCTGCCTTAAAGGCAGGATTACTGCCTATAAAAATTAATACTGTACTAATAAAAGGAATTAATGATGATGAAGTAGAAGACTTTATAAGATTGACTTTGGAAAGACCATTAAATATTCGTTTTATCGAACTAATGCCTTCTGGAGAAAAAGTTACAGATAATTATAAGGGTAAATTTATTTCAGTTTTAGAGATTAAAGAGAGTTTGGTAAAAAAATATTCATTTAATCCTATTAATACAAGTTCAGGTAATGGACCAGCAAAATATTACGAGATTGAAGGGGGCAAAGGTACCATAGGTTTTATTACTGCTTTAAGTCAACATTTTTGCCAATCCTGTAATCGCATTAGATTAACTTCTGATGGAAAGATAAGACCTTGTCTCTTTTCTAATCAAGAAATTGATCTCAAAAAAGCCATTAGAGAGGTGGGATATACAAAAAACAATCAAATTCTAAGAAGGATAGTAATAAAGGAAAAAATAAAGATGGCAGTAAAATTAAAACCAAAAGGTCATAAAATTAAAGAATGGATCTCAAATAAAATATCCTTTAAAATGTCCCGAATTGGAGGTTGATAAAATGAAGGAAAAAGAATTAAGCCATTTTAATGAGGAAGGAAGAGCTCGTATGGTAGATGTGGGCGACAAAGAGGACACTCAGCGAATGGCAATTGCCAAAGGTGAAGTAGTTATGCAACCTGAAACCTTGAGACTAATTAAGAAGGGGAAAATTATCAAAGGAGATGTTTTGGCAGTAGCCCAGGTAGCTGGTATTATGGCTGCTAAACAGACCAGCCAGGTTATCCCTATGTGCCACCCTTTAATGCTTGCCAGTGTGGATCTTAATTTTGAAATTAATGAAGAGGCACATAAAATTATCATAAAATCTAAAGTCAAGACTGTAGGCAAGACAGGGGTGGAGATGGAGGCTTTAACTGCAGTAGCAGTAGCTGGTCTTACTATTTATGATATGTGTAAGGCTGTAGATAGGGGGATGACTATAAAAGCCATCCATTTGGTAGAGAAAATTGGAGGGAAGAGCGGACATTATCTAAGATCTAAATGAGCTCGATTAGGTAGTCAACATTTATCAGGATAAATCGAAGATGGGAGATGAAATATAGATAATGAATAAAAAAATGAAAGGGAAAATTTTAGCAGTCTGTCGAAGTGAAAAAAAGGGGACAGTAAAGAGCGAAATAGGAGAAGGTCTACTCATCGAAAATTTTGGTTTAAAAGATGATGCCCATGCTGGCAAGTGGCATAGGCAGATTAGTTTATTAGGAGTGGAAAGTATTGATAAGATGCAGAGCAAAGGGTTTAAAATAAAATATGGAGATTTTGCCGAGAATTTAACTATAGAAGGTATTGTTTTACATCAACTTCCTTTAGGAACAAAATTAAAGGTTGGAGAAAATGTTTTATTAGAAGTAACTCAGATAGGAAAAGAATGTCACCACGGTTGCGAAATTAGAAAAAAGATTGGAGATTGTGTGATGCCTCGAGAGGGTATCTTTGCTCGAGTTTTAAAGGGAGGCAAGGTAAAAGTAGGGGATGATATTGAGGTATTAACAGGATGATTAAAGTAGGTATTTTAACTATAAGCGATAAAGGGGCACGAGGAGAGCGAGAAGATCAAAGTGGAAAATTAATCGAGGAAATAGTTAAAAAAATCGAAGGAGAGGTTAAATATTACCAAATTATCCCTGACGAGAAAGATATTATTCAAGATGAATTAATAAAAGCAGTTGATGGATTGCACCTGGATTTAATTTTGACCACCGGAGGAACAGGTTTAGGGAAAAGAGATGTCACTCCAGAGGCTACTTTGGCAGTAATAGAAAAAGAAGTTCCTGGGATTAGCGAAATCATCAGAAGTGAAAGTTTTAAGCAGACTAATCGAGCGATATTATCTCGAGGGGTGGCAGGGATTAGAAAAGAAAGTTTAATTATAAATTTACCAGGTAGCCCCAAAGGCGTAAAAGAATCCTTAGAAATAATATTAGAAGCCCTGCCTCATGGTATAGAGATTATCAAGGGGCAAGTTAATGAATGTGCAAGATAAAAGAAAGAAATCAGGTGGTAATTAGTGAAGGTCATATTTTTAGGCACCAGTTCGGGTATGCCTACTTTAAGGCGTAATGTATCAGCAATTGCCCTTATCTTTACCAACAGTAATAAATTATGGTTGTGGGACTGCGGAGAAGGCACTCAACAACAAATACAAAAAACTCCTTTAAAATTATCTAAATTGGAGAAAATTTTTATTACCCATTTACACGGAGATCATATATTTGGACTTCCCGGTTTATTAGCTTCTCGGGGATTGAGAAGTGGTCAAAATCTAAGTGGAATTCAGTTATATGGACCAGAAGGACTTGATATTTACTTAAATGAAATTCAAAATATAACCAAGACTTATTTTCCTTATGAAATCGAAATAAAGGTCATTCCTGAAAACTTATCTAAGGGTACTCTCTGGGAAGATCAGGAGTATATAGTACGTTATGTTCTACTTAATCACAATATTAAAACTTATGGTTATTCTATTGAGGAGAAAAAGGGGAAAAGCCGTTTTTTAGTGGAAAAAGCTCATCAATTTAATATTCCCCCTGGTCCGATCTATGGGGCGTTAAAAGAGGGTGAAACAGTTAAATTACCTGATGGAAGAATATTTCAGGGTAAAGATTTTGTAAACAAAATTAGAAAGGGGAGAAAAGTAGTCTTTTGTGGTGATACTACCTATTGCAAGAATTTAGTACTCTTAGCAAAAGGTGCTGATCTCTTAATTCATGAAGCGACTTTCTCTAAACAGGAAGAAGACATAGCTAAAAGAAATTTTCATTCAACTACGATAATTGCTACCCGAGTTGCTAAAGAGGCTAAAGTTAAGCAGTTAATATTAACCCATATTAGCCCCCGATATGGCTCAAATAACAATAGGTCGGTAATAACCGAGAGAGATTTACTTGCGGAGGCGCAAAACATATTCCCTCAAACTTTATTAGCGGAAGATTTCATGGAATATATAGTATAGTAGTATAAATAATATTATTAGAATAGAGATTATAAAAAATACTTGAAATTTATCAATCTTTGAGTTATTCTTAATATTACAAATATTTTTTGTATTTGAGTATTTTTGCTTATTTTGTTTAATTAGAATATCTATTTTATTAAAGTATCGCAATTTCATGGTTATAAATTAAACAAAAATTGGGGGATTCCAAAAAACTTTCTCTTTTCCCCTGAATATCTAATAAACCTCATAAGTGGTAATTATAATATAAGGAGGAAGATATAAAATGAAAGCTATAGTCGATAAAGATTTATGTACTGGATGTGGACTTTGTGAAGACACCTGTCCTGAAGTCTTTGAGATAAAAGATGGTATAGCGGCAGTAAAGGTTAGCAAGGTACCAGATGATTTGGTTGATTCATGTAGAGAGGCTGCTGATGATTGTCCAGTAGAAGCCATAACTTGTGAGTAAGAAAGGAAAATAAAATAATATAAATAAAAAAGGAGCAGATTTTGTGAATATGCTCCTTTTTTATTCAAAAGATTAGTATAACTGATATACTCTTGCTTCATAAGGACGCAGATATATTCTTTTAATATCTTCTTTTTCTTCAATATGGTAATTACTGATTAGTAATTTTTTTTCTTGGTAATTAATATTTGTTGGTAGATTAAAAATAGTCTGGTCAGCAGAGAAATTAAGAATAATCAATAAACGTTCTTGCCCAAGAGAACGCAAATAACTATAAATATGTTCATTATCCTCTAAGATGAGCCGATAATCTCCATAGGCCATAATTAAATTTTCTTTCCTAAGCTGAATTAATTTTTGATAATAATAGAATATTGAGTTTGAGTCTTTTAAATCTTTAGCGACATTTATTTTTCTATAATTTGGATTGACTTTAATCCATGGGGTGCCAGCAGTAAAACCAGCATTAGGGCTATCATCCCATTGCATAGGGGTGCGGGCATTATCCCGACTTGTTCGATGAATAGCTTCCATAGTTTTTTCTTTGGGGAGACCTTCTTTTGTCTTTTCACGGTAGAAGTTTATAGTTTCAATATCCCGATAGTCTTCTATATTATCAAAAGCAACATTAATCATCCCAAACTCTTCTCCTTGATAGATATAAGGAGTTCCAGGTAAGGTATGCAGTAAGGTAGCTAACATCTTGGCTGATTCTATGCGGTATTTCTTGCCATCACCGAATCGGGAAACCATGCGAGGTTGATCATGGTTATTCATATAAAGACTATTCCAGCCTTTTTCTTTTAATCCTTCGTACCATTTAGTAAAAATTCTTTTTAGCTCGGATAGTTTCCATTCCCTGGATTGCCATTTAATTATGGGATGGTGATCCAAATCCATCAATTCAAAATGAAAGACCATATCAAGCTCATGTCGATCCCAGTTAACATATTGGGCTGCGAGCTCGAGGGTAGTTCCGGGAGCTTCTCCCACAGTCATAATATCATATTTAGAAAATACTTTTTTATTCATCTCTTGCAGGTATTCATGAATATGAGGGCCATTTAAAAAGTAAGGGCTGCCATCACCATATTTATATCCTTTTATTATTTTTCCATCAGGTAAGTCGGGGGCTTTAGAGAAATTATTTGCCGTATCTATCCTAAAGCCGTCAATTCCTTTATCTAACCACCATTTGATCATCTGGTATATTTTTTCTCTTACCTGGGGATTTTCCCAGTTAAGGTCTGGTTGTTTTTTTGAAAAAAGATGTAAGTAATATTCATCAGTGGTCTTATCATACTCCCAGGCAGATCCGCCAAAAATTGAACCCCAATTATTAGGGGGTGAACCATTTTTACTCTTTCTCCAGATATAGAAATCTCGGTAAGGGTTATCCTGAGAAGAGCGGGATTCTATAAACCAGGGGTGTTCATCAGAAGTGTGATTTACTACTAAATCCATAAGTAATTTTATATCTCTTCTGTGTATTTCAGCTAACAGTTTTTCTATATCTTTCATGGTACCAAATTCATCCATAATATCCTGGTAACTACTGATGTCGTAGCCATTATCATCATTAGGAGATTTATAAACCGGGCACAACCAGATAATATCGATCCCTAAGTTTTTTATATAATCTAATTTCTGTATAATTCCCTGTAGGTCTCCGATACCATCACCATTGCTATCTTTAAAACTTCTCGGATAAATCTGATAGATCACTGCTTCTTTCCACCATTTTCGTTCCATTTTATACTCCTATATTTTTAAAAAATAATTCCTGGGTTTCATATAGTAAAATTTCAATCTCATAAAAAATATTATAAAGCATTATATAAACTTTTTAAAGCTGAATCAGAAAAAATTTGACTTTATGCATCAAATACCTAATTAAGTAAAAAAATACAATTAATCAAAAAGATATGGAGAGGTGATGGTTTTAAGGAGTTTATTAAGGAGAAAGTTGACAAGAATAGTCATAAATAATATAATTTTTTAGTAAAGTCAAATTAATTAAGGAGTAAGACCAATGAAATTATCTACTCGAGGAAGATATGCACTTCGGGCAATGATAGATTTAGCCCAAAACCAATATAATAATTTAAAACCGATTTCTCTAAGAGATATTTCTTTAAGACAAGAGATCTCCCTGCAATATTTAGAACAGTTATTTAATAAATTAAAGAAAGCAAATTTAGTAAAAAGTACCAGAGGTGCAGGTGGGGGATATTTATTGGCTAAAGAATCTGAGAAAATTAATGCCGGTGACGTAATTAGAGCAGTTGAAGGGCCAATAGTTTTAGTTGACTGTATTCTAACTGGTAGAAAGATTAAGGAGAATACGCAAAAAAAATGTAATAAAGTAGAAGATTGTACCATCAGGGTATTATTGGAAGAGATAACTCAAAAGATAAATCAAGCCTTAGACGCTACCTCTTTAGAAGATTTATGTAAAATTGCCCAAAAAATAAAAGAAGGACAAAAAGATGAAAGATAAGATTAGAGCAGTAGCTTTATTTTCTGGTGGTCTGGATAGTATTTTAGCGGTAAAACTTATCCAGGAGCAAGGGATAGAGGTAATAGGGGTAAATTTTAAAACTCCTTTTTTTGGTCTTGAAAAGGCTTATTTAACAGCAAAAGATTTAGATATAGATTTAGAAATTATAGATGTTACCAGAGATCTTTTAGAGGTTTTAAAAAATCCTAAGCATGGGTTCGGAAAGAATATGAATCCGTGTATAGACTGCCATGCCCTTATGTTTAAGAAGGCTGGAGAACATATGACCAAGATAGGAGCTTCCTTTATTTTAAGTGGTGAAGTTTTAGGAGAAAGACCTATGTCTCAGAACAAAAATAGTTTGAGGATAGTTGAAAGAGAATCGGGATTTGAAGGCAGAATTCTTCGTCCATTATCTGCTTTATTATTGCCGGAGACCATCCCTGAAAAAGAAGGATTGGTAAATAGAAATGAGTTGTTGAATATTTCTGGTCGTTCCAGAAAAAGACAGATGGAATTAGCTGCTAAAATGGGAATAGGGGATTATCCTTCACCGGCTGGAGGTTGCAAATTAACTGAGCCGGCTTTTTCTAAAAGATTAAGAGATTTATTTACTCAAGGCAGTTTTTCTTTAGAAGAGATAGAGCTGCTAAAATTAGGCCGACACTTCAGATTAAGTAAAGATATTAAATTGGTAGTAGGAAGAAATAAAGAAGAGAATGAACAACTACAAAGTTTTTTTCAAGATGGAGACTTTCTTTTTAAAGCTAAAAATTTAAAAGGCCCGGTTTCTTTGTTAAAAAAGGGGTTTAAAGTAAATAACGAATTTATCGATAAATCCTGTCGGATTACTGCAAGGTATTGCGATAGAAATGAAGAAGAAAGCGAAGAAGTCAATATTAATTATTATAACAAATCTAAAGAATTGGTCAGAACCATAAAAGTAAAACCATTAATAGAAGATGAATTAGAAATACTAAGAATACAAGGATAAATGCTAAGCACAAAAAGAGAATAAACTATTATGATTAAAAATTTAAAAAAGAAAGTAGTAGTGGCTATGAGCGGAGGGGTGGACAGTTCATTAGCCGCTGCCCTGTTAAAAGAAGAAGGTTATGATGTTATCGGTATAACTATCCATCATTATGAGGGTAACGAAAATTTAGAATCAGTGGAACA
>JAUWHZ010000001.1 GCA_030605615.1 Atribacterota bacterium
TCTTGAATAATATTGCCAATAAACTGCTTAAGGTGGCCTGTACTATAATCCGGAATAATACCCGATATATCAAAGATTATCGATCGATACACCCTATGTATTTAAAAAGTGCTTGACAAAGTCATAGTGTTCGCAATGACACAGTTTTGCGGAAATTGTATTAAATTTTGACGCGATACGCTCTACGCTATTAGTTAGAAAGGTTGAAAATATTCATAAAATGGATTTAACCATTATTACCAAGAGTCCTGAAGATACACAAAAATTAGGGAAAAAGATAAGCAAATTAATTAAGCCAGGTGATTTATTAGCTTTCTACGGAGAATTAGGGGCAGGTAAGACCTGTCTTATCCAAGGCATATCCCGGGGGTTAGAAGTAAAAGATTATGTAACCAGTCCTTCTTTTACTATAATAAATGAATATAAAGGTAAGATTCTTGTTTTTCATTTTGACCTTTTCCGCCTTAGTAATATAGAAGAAATTTTGGATTTAGGATATGAAGAGTATTTTTATGGAGAAGGCTTGACAGTTATTGAATGGGCTGAGAAGATTGAAAATCTTTTACCACGAGATCATCTAAAGATTGATATTAAGTTTAAAAGTTATTATGAAAGAACAATTTCCCTTATTCCTAAGGGAGATAGATTTAATATATTTTTAAAGGAGTTAGCCAAGATTGAAAATTTTAGGGATTGATACTTCTACTAAAATTTGTAGTTTAGGTTTAATCGAAGAAGAGGACATTCTTATTGAATATACTCTTAATAATATACAGAAGAAACACTCTTCAATTTTAATGCCTGCTATAAAAGATATATTTGAGAAGGTTAATTTGAAATTACAAAATATTGACGGTATTGCTGTGTCACTGGGCCCGGGTTCCTTTACTGGACTCCGTATTGGTTTAGGAGTAGCTAAAGGTTTATCTTATGCCGGCTCTTTGCCTTTATTAGGGATTCCCACCTTAGATGCTTTGGCACTTTCTTTAAAGGGGATGCCCTGCTTAATATGTCCCATTTTAGATGCCAAAAAGGATGAAATATATAATGCAGTATTTCGAGGAGAGAATAATATAGAAAAGGTTATGGATTATAAATGCGAAGATATCAATAGTCTGCTGGTAAGACTTTCTCCTTTGAGAGAAAAGATAATTTTCATAGGAGAAGGGTTAATAAGATACCAGGAGATTATTAAAGAAAGAATAGGTCAAGATGCTTTATTTATTGAGCCCCAGTTAGTTTTTCCCCGAGGGACAAACGTTGCTTTCTTGGGTTTGGAAAAACTTAAAATGGGAAAAGAAGATAATATTTCCACTCTTTCTCCTTTATATCTAAGGAAATCCGAGGCTGAAATTGCTTGGGAGAAAAAATGCAAGTGATGAAAATGATTGAGGAACCATGCAGGGAATTAATTATTAGACCAATGGAAATAGATGATTTAAAAAAAATATTGGAAATTGAGAGAAAGTCTTTTTCTTTCCCCTGGACTTATAATCTTTTTTTTCGGGAGTTAACTATAAATAAATATGCCAATTACTTTGTATTAGAGAAGGAAAAAAAGATAATTGGTTACCTGGGTCTCTGGTTAATGAGGAATGATATTCACATAACTAATATTGCAATTGCTAAAGAATTTCGCAGGAAGGGATATGGAAGAAAATTTCTAAAGTTTGTCGAGGAAAAGGCAGCTTTTCAGGGGATTAAAAAAATATCTCTGGAAGTAAGAAAATCAAATCATATTGCCCAGAATATGTACAGAAAAATTGGATATAAAGTGATAAAGATTTGGAGAAATTATTATAGAGAAGAAAATGAAGATGCCTTGGTTATGGAAAAGAAATTATGAAAGGGAAAAGATTATATGTCAGATTTAATATTGGGAATCGAAACTTCTTGTGATGAAACAGCCGCCGCTATTGTAGAAGATGGAAAGAATATTATTTCGAATATTGTAGCATCCCAAATTACCTTCCACCAAAAATATGGCGGAGTAGTTCCTGAAATTGCTTCCCGAAAACACATTGAATATATTATCCCAGTAATTGAGAAGGCATTATCTACACCTGGAAAAAAGTTGAGCGATTTATCAGGTATAGCAGTAACTTATGGTCCGGGGTTAGTAGGCTCACTTCTGGTAGGTTTATCTGTAGCCAAAGCCATAGCTTATACTCAAAATATACCGCTTATTGGAGTGAATCATCTTGAGGCACATATATATGCCAATTTTTTAGAACGTAAAGAGATAGAACCCCCCTTTATTTGTTTAATTGTTTCTGGGGGACATACATCTTTAGTATATATAAAAGATTTTAGAGAATATAAATTTTTAGGTCAGACAAAAGATGATGCGGCTGGAGAAGCTTTTGATAAAATAGCAAAAATATTAAATTTAGGTTATCCTGGTGGACCGATAATTGAAAAGTTAGCTAAAAAAGGTAATCCTTTAGCAATAAATTTTCCACGTCCTCTTTTAAATAATAAAAGTTATGATTTCAGTTTTAGCGGTCTGAAAACTGCAGTAATTTACTATATAAAAAAAACAAAAGAAGAGAATAAAACTGTACAGGTAAAAGATATTTTAGCTTCTTTTCAGCAAGCAGTAATTGATGTTTTAGTAGAAAAGACTATAAGAGCAGCTTTAGAATTTGATACTAAAAAGATTATCTTGGCAGGAGGAGTTGCTGCTAATGATTTGTTAAGAAGAAGCATTAAAAAAAGGGCTAATTCATTAAAGCTTAAAGTTTTTTATCCTTCATTTTCTTTATGTACTGATAATGCGGCTATGGTTGCTTCTGTGGGGTATTATAAGCTAAGAGAAAATAAAAAGTCTTCTTTAAATTTAGATGCAATCTCTCGGCTACCATTAGTAAGAAATAATCAATAAATAGAAGTAAAAAGATAGATAACAGCTATTAATCGGGATATATTACAAAAAAAAGCTAAATATCACCGATAATAAGGTTTGCTTTTCTTAAAAAGTTTATATAAGATATATAAGGTATTTTTAGCACTCTTACTATGAGAGTGCTAATTAGTTTTAAAAATATTAAATATTAAGGGAGGTAATAGAGCATGAATATCAAAGGATTAAAACCGTTAGGAGATAGGGTGCTAATAAAACCTATTTTCGAGGAAGAGAAGAGCAAAGGAGGGATTCTTCTTCCTGATACCATTTCTAAAGAAAAACCTCAGGTGGGAGAAATATTAGCAGTAGGACCTGGCAGCACTAACAAAGAAGGTAAATTAATTCCTATGACTGTTAAAAAAGTGGATAAAGTAGTATACGCAAAATATTCTGGAACGGATATTAAAGATGATGATGATGAAGATTATCTCCTTTTAAGTGAAAAGGATATTTTAGCTATTATAGAATAATAGAATATAAATTTTTCATATTTAAAGTTAGCTTAAAAGATGTTTTTATTATTAAAAGAGAAAAATATTAAAAGATTAAATATAAATGGAGGATAAGAAAATGGCAAAACAATTTTTATTTGATGAAAATGCAAGAAGAGCATTAGAAAAGGGAGCAAATACCTTGGCTGATAGTATAAAGATTACTTTAGGTCCTAAAGGAAGGAATGTAGTTTTGGATAAAAAGTTTGGCTCTCCCACTATTACTAATGATGGGGTTACCATTGCTCGAGAGATTGATGTTGAAGATCCCTTTGAAAATATGGGGGCACAGTTTGTTAAGGAAGTAGCAACCAAAACCAATGATATTGCTGGAGATGGAACGACTACTGCTACAGTTTTGGCTCAGGAAATCATTCATGAAGGCCTGCGAAATGTAGCAGCTGGGGCAAATCCTATTATGATAAAGAGAGGAATTGATAAAACAGTAGAAGTAGCAGTTAAAGAGATTAAAAAATTAAGTAAGGAAGTTAGTGACAAAGAGTCTGTAGCTAATGTAGCTTCAATTTCAGCTGCTGATAGGGAAATTGGAAATATAATAGCAGATGCTATGGAAAAAGTAGGAAAAGATGGAGTTATTACCGTAGAAGAGTCCAAGACCTTAGGAACCACCTTAGAGGTAGTGGAAGGGATGCAATTTGATAAGGGATTTATTTCCCCTTATATGGTAACTGATGCAGAAAGAATGGAAGCAGTTTACGATGATCCTTATATCTTAATAACTGATGCTAAAATAAGTAATATGAAAGGATTGTTGCCTATTTTAGAGAAAATTGCTCAGGCCGGCAAGCCTTTAATTATTATCGCTGAGGATGTCGAAGGAGAAGCTTTAGCTACTTTAGTAGTAAATAAAATTAGGGGAACCTTAAATTGTGTTGCCGTAAAGGCACCTGGTTTTGGCGATAGAAGAAAAGAGATGTTAGCTGATATTGCAGTGGTTACTGGTGGACAACTAATTTCTGAGGAATTGGGGCTTAAATTAGAAAATACTGAAGTTAATATGTTGGGAACTGCTCATCAGGTAAAAGTTAATAAAGAAGAGAGTATAATAGTCGGAGGGAAAGGAGATACCAAAGAAATAAAAAAACGTGAAGCTCAACTCCGTACTCAAATAGAAGAGACCACCTCTGATTATGACCGAGAAAAATTACAGGAAAGATTAGGAAAATTGGTAGGAGGAGTAGCAGTCATTAAAGTAGGAGCTGCTACTGAAACCGAACTTAAAGAGAAGAAACATCGAGTTGAGGATGCTCTATCGGCTACCAAAGCAGCGGTAGAAGAAGGAATTGTTGCTGGTGGTGGAGCAGTTTTATTAAATGTTATTCCTGTATTACAGAGTTTGAAGTTAGAAGGTGACCAACAGATTGGAGTAAGGATTATTAAAAAAGCTTTAGAAGCACCCACAAAGCAGATTGTTGCTAATGGTGGATATGAAGGCTCAGTAATCGTAGAAAAACTAAAAGGAAAAGAAAATGGTATCGGTTTTGATGTAACGGCTGGAGAATTTACAGATATGATAAAAAGGGGAATTGTTGATCCGGCTAAAGTTACCAGATCAGCCTTACAGAATGCTGCCAGTATAGGTGGGATGATTCTTACTACTGAATGTTTAGTTACCGATATACCTGAAGAGAAGAAAGAAATGGGAATGCCTCCAGGAGGAATGCCTCCAGGAGGAATGGGCGGAATGTATTAAGTAAGTTAAAAATAAATTAATATTTATATATAAAAGCCTCTATATGTCTTTCATATATAGAGGCTTTTGTTTTTTATTAATTATTTTATAATTCACTATTAATCGAATGAATTGGTGAATTGGTAAATTGACTAACTGGTTCATTGGTGAATTAACCAATTACTTCTTCCAAAGGATAATATTTTAAATTAAAAGCTTTTGCTACTGGTTCATAAGTAATTTTCCCATCAATAACGTTTAATCCTTTAGCTAAAGCTTTATTTTCTCTAAAGGCTTTTTTATAACCTTTATTAGCAATTTCTAAGCCATAAGGGAGAGTAGCGTTAGTTAAGGCGAAAGTAGAAGTTCTTGCAAAGGCTCCAGGCATATTAGTAACACAATAATGCAATATATTATGGACTTTATATACTGGTTCACTATGAGAAGTTGGTCTACTTGTCTCAAAACATCCTCCCTGATCGATTGCCACATCTACTATAACTGAATTTGGTTTCATTTTCTTTAACATCTCTTCAGAAATTAATTTTGGTGCTTCTGCGCCAGGAATTAATACTGCTCCAATTACCGCATCGGCATCTTTTATCTCTTCTTCAATGTTATGTTGGTTAGAAACTAACAGATTAATGTTTTTTGGTAAAACATCATCTAAATATCTTAATCTTTTTATGTTGATATCCAATAAAGTTACTTTTGCTCCTATACCGGCAGCTACTTTCGCAGCACAGGTGCCCACAGTTCCTCCTCCAATTACCACAACTTTCGCTGGACTTACCCCGGGAACACCACCCATTAATACTCCTCTTCCTCCATAGGGTAGAGCAAGATAATAGGCAGCGATATGAGCAGATATTTTACCAGCTACTTCACTCATAGGTGCTAACAGGGGCAGATAACCATCTTCAGTCTGGACGGTTTCGTAGGCAATACCGATAATCTTTTTGTCCATCATAGCTTTAGTTAGCTCGAGGGAGGAAGCAAAATGGAGATAAGTGTAAACAATTTGACCAGGTTTTAAGAGATTATATTCAGAAGGCAAAGGCTCTTTAACCTTTATAATCATTTCGGCTTTTTTAAAAACTTCTTCAGCTGTTTCAATTATAGTTGCACCTGCTTGAATATATTCACTATCTTCAATACCACTTTCTGAACCGGCAGATTTTTGAACCAGTACTTGATGTCCTGCTTGATTGAAGGCTTTTACTCCGGCTGGGGTAATTGCTACTCTGTTTTCATTATTTTTAATTTCTTTAGGAACACCAATTATCATTATTTTTTTAAATTCCTCCTTAAAAAAAGAAATATATGTAGTAGGGGCGTATTGCAATACGCCCCTACACTCAAGTATAAGATTTAGTGTCACTCTTCCTGTAAGTTTTTATCCTAAGAGTTCTGGATTAGAAAAGTATTCTTTTATTTCCTTAGCCATTATACCGCTTAAGAAGATTAAGCCAATCAAGTTAGGTATAGCCATTGCTCCATTGAGGGTATCGGTAAGTAACCAGACAAAAGGAACTTTTACTATGGCGCCGAGGAAGGCAACGATAACAAAAAGCCAGGCATAAGGTTTAACCACAATAGGACCGAAGATGTAACGAGCACATTGTTGTCCATAGTAGCACCAGGTTATAATAGTAGAATAACCGAATAATAAGGAACCAAGGGCTACAATAGGTCCACCTACTCCTTTTAGTACACTAGTAAAAGCATGAGCAGTAAGAGCAGTACTGGTAAGACCTGTTCCTAAAGCCCCAGTCATGACAATAACAATACCGGTCATAGAACAAATAATTAGAGTATCGATCATAACTCCGATCATAGCAATAGAACCTTGACGGACCGGGTGTTTGGTTTGAGCAACGGCGTGAGCAATACTTGCACTACCTAAACCAGCTTCATTGGAGAATATTCCTCTTGCTACCCCGAATCTCATTGCCTGAGCTACAGTAGCCCCGGCAAATCCACCAAAAGCAGCCCTTCCTGTAAAGGCAGATTTAAATATTTCTCCAACTGCCCAGGGGAGTAGATTAATTTTAGAAATTATTATAATCATTGCTCCAATGATGTAAAAAACAGCCATAAAGGGGACTAATTTTTCGGTAACTTCACCGATTCTTTTGATTCCTCCTACTACAACTATCCAGACTAAAAAGGCTAATACAAGACCGGTAACTACAAACGGTATCTTGAAAACACTATTACCTACAAGTGCCATAGAGTTAGTTTGGACCATATCTCCGATTCCAAAGGCACAAATTGCTCCAAAGAAGGCGAAGAACCAGCCTAACCATTTTTGTCCTAATCCTTTTTCGATAAAATACATCGATCCGCCAGCATAAGCTCCATCTTTATCTTTTATTCTGTATTTTACACCGAGAGTAGCTTCACACATTTTAGTACACATTCCGACCAGGGCAGTAAGCCACATCCATACTAATGCACCTGGACCACCAGCAGCTACAGCAGTGGCTACTCCGGCAATATTACCATTTCCGACTGTAGCGGCAAGAGTTGAAGTTAGAGCCTGGAAAGGAGTAATTTCTCCTTCTCCTCGTTCAGCCACATCTTTCTTAAAAGCCCCCTTAAAAATAAGTTTCCAAGCATAACCACTTTTTCTGAATTGTATTCCACCTAATCTGAGGGTCAAAAATACTCCTGTGCCGACTAATATAATCATCATCGGTGGACCCCAGACAAATGCATTAAGGGTATCTAAAAATTCCATTATGGCAGTCATATTAAAACCTCCTTGGTTTTTAAATATTTAATATATTTTTTTAAATATCTACAATCAAATTAATATTTTAGAAATAAAATTAATTATTTTATTATGAAAGATTAAGCAGGATGGTTATTAAATATACTATCACCTCCTTAAAGGGTTAATAAAATAGTGCTTTTTTCATTGAATCACCTCACTATCTCTATAAATATTTTTGTGAGTATCATTTTAATATTTTAGTTAATATTAATTATATACTACAAAAAAAATTAAAATCCTTCTTTTTTTAGAAAAAAAATTGTATTTAAGTGTTTTTTTCTTATCTTTTATTAAATGGGGGAATAAAAGGCATATCCACAACTTCTGCTTCAACCTCTCTATTTCTGATGACTATATCTACTTTACTACCTTTTTCAGTATAAGGAAGGTCCAAGATAGCCATAGCATACACCTTTTTCAAAGAAGGACAATAATTACCGGAGGTAATGTATCCTATTTTCTTTTGGTCTTTTCTTACTTCCATTTTAGTTCTTGGAATACCACCTTGAGTGATATAAAGTCCCACTAATTTTCTGATAATTCCTTTTTCTTTTATTTTAATTAAAGCATCTTTTCCTATAAAGTTCCCTTTATCAAATTTTACTGTCCAACCTTGACCGCTCTCTAAGGGGTTTACAGTTTCATCAATATCATTATCGTACAACCAGTAACAAACTTCGAATCGAGTTGTGTCTCTTGCTCCCAATCCACATGGTTTTATATCGTATTTTTTACCTTTTTCAAGAACGCACCTCCAGATAACTACAATATCTTCAGGATTAAAGGTGTAAATCTCAAAACCATCTTCTCCAGTATAGCCAGTTCGGGAAATAAGAATTTTTTTACCGAATAATTCTCCAATTATAAACTTAAAACGTTTCAACTCTTTAAGAGAGATTTCTCCATTTACTAAAGGTTCTAAAAGTTTTACTGCATCAGGACCTTGAACAGCCACTTCTCCACAATTCCGACTTTTATTAGAAGTTTCCACTTCAAAATTGCCTTTATTTCTTACAACCCAATTATAATCTTTGATTGAATAATTAGGTGAGGCATTTACTACCAATAATACAAAATCATCTTTTATTTTATAAACAAAGAGGTCATCAACCTGGCCGCCATGAGGATAACATAAAGGTGAATACTTTATATCCCCATCTTTCATTTTCATTACCGAATTGGTTACCAGATAATCAGCAAAGGAGAGGGCATCTTTTCCTCGCAATTCAATTTCGCCCATATGTGAAACATCAAAGATTCCCACTCTTTCTCTTACCGCAAAATGTTCTTCAATAATACTGGTATATTGGACAGGCATATCAAAGCCATCAAATGGTATCATCCGTGC
>JAUWHZ010000014.1 GCA_030605615.1 Atribacterota bacterium
TTCCCCAATAAGGTCGAGTATAGGACAGGTAAGTAGCTGTTCCAATTCTCCCCTTCATTATCCACATGCACCTCTTTTTGCTTCTATTTTAGTTTACTTCTTTCATCCTAGCAATGGTGCATATGTATCTGAACTTATTCACGACTTCTCTCGTATCTCGTATATCGTATCTCGTATATCGCATTGCGTATTAGTTAACCAGTTACCCGGTTTACCAGTTAATGGAACAAGCAATACGGCCCTACTTACTGAAAACCGAGAACTGAAAACTTAAAACGTGTATTCAATACTAACGACTAATCAGCTAAAGAGACTTTAAAAAGCCATCTGTTTTAAAACTTTTATCTGAATAATAAGCCAAAAATAAATCTGTTAGTTTTTCTAACTCTCTCATCCTTACATCGGGAATAGTAGCTTTAGATATAATTGATAAAGGAGTGATTAGTAATTTTCTACCTAATTTTATAAAATAAAGAGAAACCTGGATGTAGTTTCTTTTATCTTTAGATGAACATTTATTACATATCACCCCACCTTCATTAATACTAAAAAACATTTCTTTTTGATCTTCTATCTTGCTATTACACATACAACACCGATCAAAAGAAGGTTTATATCCTAAAATTACCAGTGTTTGCCATTTAAAAGATAAGGTTAACAATTTTGGGTCTTTAGTTTCTTTTAAATAATGTAAAACTTCTTTTAATAAAAAAAATAAGCCGAGATTGACCTCTCCTTCTTCGGTTATCTTATTTACTACTTCTACACAATTAGAACCAAAAGCAAATTTTGCAATTTCTTTACTCGCTGCGAAGAAAGATTCTAATATTTCGGTTTGACTAATAATATCAATATTTTTACCTTTATAGATTAAAAAAATTGCATAAGTTAAAATTTCTAAACTGCTGCCAAATTTACTTTTGGTCTTACGGACCCCCTTGGCAATAGCCTGGATTTTACCATGATTTTTGGTATATATAGTGACAATCTTATCTGCATCCCCATATTCTATACTCTTTAAAACTATACCTTCTGTTCTATATAGCATAATATTATGTAATCTCCACTATAGTAGGTCATTTTTGTTAAACGCTTCCGGAAGTAATTCATCTATTTTTTTAATTTTTATATCTCCTTTTAAATTAGACATAATTATTTTTATGTCTTTACCAAATTCAGAGATGACTTGCCGACAAGCCCCGCAAGGAGAACAAGGTCGGTTAGTATCACCTACAATAGCAATTGCTTCAAATTTAGATGACCCCTCCGAAATTGCCTTTAAAATTGCTACTCTTTCTGCGCATACAGTCAAACCAAAAGAAGCATTTTCAATATTACAACCGGTAAATATTTTCCCATCTGAGCTAAGAATTGCTGCTCCAACATTAAATTTAGAATAAGGAGTATATGCTCCTTTTCTTGCTTTTTCTGCTTCCTTAATTAATTTTTTATAATTTTCATTCACAGTATTTTCACCTTCCTTATTTAAACCAAACTTTTGTCTCATTTGATACTATTTGAATCCATATTTCTCCTTGATTCAAATTTAAAATATTACCCTGACCATCATAATATAAAGTAGGTTGGTTTATAGACTTCTTAACCCATTTAGTTATAAAATAGTGTCCTCCATAAAATATTTTGGCGATACCTTCCCCTATAATATTAACCTCTAATCTTCCCTCTTTATCACCCGGAATTTTCTCAATAGGAACATATTGGATGATTATATTTGAGGTAGCCAAATGCTCTAAAGTTTTACTATCTTGATGAGGTTTAGAATTTATATACCTTAAATAAGTATTACTATTTGGTTCATATTCATAATATATAGAATATTTCTGATTATACTTTACAGTAATTTTAGAGATTTTTCCTCCTGACACATTGAGGGTTCTTAAATTGAGTAAACTATCTTTTAAATTTATCTTATTTGTAAAACCCAATTTTCTTGATTTCTCTCTTAAATTTTTAGTATCACTAAAAAGATTAATCCAACCTCCAATTTTTTTATCGCGCCAATAGGGAGAGGGATAATGCATCTGGTCTAAATTAATAATCCTCTCATCTTTTAGGCTCTGTCCCCCACAGTGAGCAAAGATAGGATACCATTCAGCTGCTAACCTGGAAAAATAATATCTACTGCTTCTAATAGGCCCCGCAATAGTTAAACCATTATTTACAAATATTGCCATTAACCTGGTGAATGGATATTCTACACTTATTTCATAAATTATATCTGCTTTTCCCAAACCAGTTTGATGAACTACTTCATCGGGAGAATTGCCAATAATTACTGCTAAGGGTATGATATTATCTGCATAAATATTACTATGTATGAAGAAGCTAATAAATATAATAAAAAATATTAGTACTAATCTGTTAAAATTTGATTTGGAAAGTAATTCTTTGTTCATAATTTTTTCCTCTTTCTTATTTCTTGATCTATTTCTATATTACTTTTTTAATTTGTCCATTAATTTTAATTCCTCGTTTACAATTATATCTATTTTGTAAAATTTTTATCCTATTAATGTAACCATCCTACTACTAATCTTGCTGATTGAAATTTTTTTCATAATAATTATTTATTTTTATCAAATTCGTCTTCTATTTCTCCAAATATTTCCTCCAAAAGGTCCTCTATAGTGACTACTCCAGATATTTTTTTATCTTTATTTATAACTACTGCAATATGGACTTTCTTTCTTTGAAATTCTTTTAGAAGATTGGTTACTCTTTTTGTTTCTAATACAAAATTGGGAGGGTGAATTAAATCTGATAGGTTTAAACTTTTATCCAATTTCTCTTTCAAATCACCAATAAGAAAATCCTTTGCGTAAATAAAGCCTATGATATTATCCAGGTTATTCTTATAAACTGGAATTCTAGAAAGTCCTTCTTTATTCATCAATTTTATGGCATCTTCTGGGGAAGTAGATTCATTAATAGCTACAATATATTTTTGAGGCTTCATTACATCTTTAATATAAGTTTCATTTAAATTCAATATTCTTTCAACCATGCTTTTTTCTTTTTTTTCTAATGCCCCTTCTCTCTCTCCAACCTCAAAAAATAGTTTTAAGTCTTTTTTAGTGAAAAAAGTGTTTAGGGGCATATACTTTTTGCCAGTGATAAGTCTAATGAAAAAGTTCGATATCCAACTGAAAAAGACTTCAATAGGATAAAGAATAGAAGAAGCTATTTTTATGCAATAAGCTGTATTGAGTGAAATCTTTTCAGCATTACTTTGGGCCACAGTTTTAGGAATTACTTCACAAAAAATTAAAATTATTAATGTAGTGAATATGACCGAAATAGCAATCCCTTTATCCCCCCAGAAATATAGTGCCAAAGAAGATGAAATAGTAGAAGATAGAATTACCGCAATATTAGTACCAATCAAGACTACTCTTAAAAATCGGTCAGGTTTTCGGATTAAATCAGAGATTATTAAAGCATTTTTATTCCCATTTTTTGCTAAATACTTAAGATGTAGTTTGTTAGTAGATATAACTGCGGTTTCTATACCAGAGAAAAAAGCAGCCATAAGCAAACATATAAATAATATAAAAGGACTAATTTTAATCCACCATTCTGTCAAAATTATATTACCTCCTGAGAATTTAGCCTTTATTATTTTTTTCAAGCTCTGTAAATTTTTTAATTATTTTTACTTTTTTAATTCTATTTTTTACAACCTGTTCTATTGTTATTTGAACATTTTTATATTCTATTTTTTCATTTTTATTAGGCACCCTACCCATTAAATCATAAATGAAGCCGCCTAAGGTCTCAAAATCATTTTCTGGTATTTCGATGTTGAGAAGTTCATTAATCTTGTCAATACTAATTATTCCATCAACAATTACAGTATTATTATCAATTATCTCATATAATTTAATTTCCTTATCGTATTCATCAATTATTTCACCCACAATCTCTTCTACCACATCTTCCATAGTAACCAGCCCCGCTGTCCCCCCATATTCATCAATAGCTATAGCAATTTGAATTTTATCTCTTTGGAAAATATCTAATAGTTCATCTATTTTTTTATTTTCCGGGACGAAATAGGCTCTTCTTATTATCTTTTTTAAATAAAACTTTTCTTTCGATTTGAACCATTGCTCATAAACTGCTAAAAGATCTTTTGCATATAATATCCCAATAATGTCATCGATTGTATCCTCATACACGGGAATTCTCGAATGTCCATATTTTTTAATTAAATTTAATATCATATCTAATTTAGTATCTGAAGGAATGCAGTCTACATCTACGCGAGGAACCATTACTTCTTTTACCATCGTATCACCAAATTCAAATATGTTCCTAATCATTTCTTTCTCTTCTTCCTCTATTACTCCTTCATCTTTTCCCACATCTATTAAAGTTATTAAATCTTCTTCGGTAATTTCTTTTTTTTCTTTAATTCTTTTTTTACCAGAAAAGTAAAAAAGTGTATTAATTATTACTTTAAAAAAGTTAATTAAAGGGAGTACAAAAGAGGCAATAATATCTATTGGTCTGGCGACTTTCTTAGCAATTGTTTCAGCATTAGCAATAGCCAGTGATTTAGGCACAATTTCTCCAAAAACAAGTATTAAAAAAATCATCGTTCCACTTGCTATTCCTATACCGATATTTCCAAAAAGTTTTATAGCTAAATAAGTAGCCAGGGAAGAAGCTGCAATATTAACGAACATATTTCCAGTTAAAATTGTAATCAATGTTCTTTGAGGATCATCGAGAAGTTTAATGATTGCATCTACTCGCCAACCACTTTCTTCCTTCTGCATTTTTTTTAATTGCAGTTTATTGAGAGAGAATAGTGCAGTCTCTGAGCCTGAAAAAAAAGCTGATAATATTAAAAAACCTAATAAACCTATAGCTTCAATAATCAAAATAATAAAATTATTAGGGTCGTCCAAACATAATCACCGCAACTTTTTAAAGAACAATTAAATGTATAGTAAAAATTATCGACCATATTCAAATTTAATTATACAAATATCTTTATCTTATTTAATTGGAATAGGAATCTAAAATAAATTGAATATTATGTTAGATTCCTATCCCTTTATTTAGAAATTAGTAGTTTGTAAATCTTTTTCAATTTCAACATAATTAATTTATTTATAAAAAGCTTAAGCTAATTTAACTTTAGCCTTAGAGGACATTCTTAATTTCTGTGAAATTATTACTGCTGCTAATAAGGCTATACCTACACCATCAGTTAATAGTCCAGGTCTTAATAAAGCAAATGCACTAATAATTAATATAAACCTTTCATATATTTTAGTATGGTCAAATAAATATCCACCAGCAGCTGCTCCTAAGGCTAATACTCCGGCTAAAGCAGTAATAATTAATACTAAGGTATGTCCAATTGTACTATTTATAAACAACAATCCGGGATCAAGGACAAATAGATAAGGAATCATAAATCCTGCTACCGCTAACCTTACAGCAATAAGACCGGTCCTCATAGAGTTGCCACCAGATATTCCTGCTCCAGCATAAGCTGCTACAGCAACAGGAGGAGTAAGATCAGCAATTACTCCAAAATAGAGTATAAATAGATGAGCAGCTAACGGTTGTACACCCAACTCAACTAAGGCCGGTGCAGCCATTATAGATAGAATTATATATTTTGCAGTTGTAGGAAGTCCCATCCCTAATAGAATAGATGCAATCATGGTAAAGAAAAGAGTTAACATTAGATTCCCATGACCCAAAGCTACAATTCCGCTAGCTACTTTCAGGCCTAAACCAGTTAGGGTGACTGCTCCAACAACCATTCCAGCACAAGCACAAGCTGCAGCCACTCCTAATGCCATCTTTGCACCATCCTCAAAGGCCTCGCCTAATTTTTTAAAATTTAAACGAGTCTCAGCTTTTATCATACTGATGATTAAACACATTACAATAGCCCAGAAGGCTGAAAATAAAGGGGTATAACCTCTTACCAATAGGTATACCAAACCAATTATAGGAATGATTAAATGTCCTCTTTCTTTTAATACCTTGCTCAACTTAGGAAGTTGTTCCTTGGGCAAACCTTTTAATCCATATTTGCAAGCTTCCAGATGTATCATAGTTCCCACCGCAATATAGTAAATTATAGCTGGGATAGCCGCTGCTGCAGCGATTTTGATATAAGGAATTTCTAAAAATTCTGCCATTACAAAAGCAGCTGCTCCCATTACTGGAGGAAGTATCTGCCCTCCGGTAGAGGCAGCAGCTTCTACCGCCCCGGCAAAATCCTTTCTATAACCTATACTTTTCATCAAGGGAATGGTAAAACTACCCGTAGTTACTGTATTAGCCACTGAACTCCCGTTTATAGAACCCATAAATCCACTGGCTATAACTGCAACTTTGGCTGGGCCACCAGTAGTATGACCGGCAAGGGCCATTGCTACATCGATAAAAAACTTCCCCATCCCGGTTTTATTTAAAACTGCTCCAAAGAGAATAAAAAGGAATACAAAAGAAGCAGACACCCCTAAGGGTATACCAAATATTCCTTCTGTACCCGCATATAAATGTTCAATTATTCTCTCTAAAGAATATCCTCGATGGGCAAAGAATCCAGGCATTATCTGTCCAAAATAAGAATATAATAAAAATACAATTACTACTACAGGTAGGGCTGATCCAATAGCTCTTCGTGCAGCTTCTAAAACTAATAATATAGTCAGTGCGCCCATTATCAAGTCTAAGTTAGTAGGTAACCCAGAACGAATTACCATTTCTTTATAAAATATTACTAAATATAAACATACCCCTGCACCTATAATAGCTAAGATTGTATCATAGTAGGGTATCTTATTTTTATTTTTAATAAATTCTTTTGGAGAGATCGGATAAATAAGGAATATCAAACATAAAGTAAAAGCCAGGTGAACCGATCTTTGTTTTAAGGCTAAAAGTAAACCAAATCCTCCAGTATAAAATTGGAAAATTGACATAGAAATAGCAATAATCGAAATAATTATGGCTATAATTCCAAGAGGTTTTCTTATTCTTGATTCTGTGTCATATTGTTCCATAAGTTTCTGAACATCTATTTCTTTATTTTCAGTTTTAACATCTTCAACCATTTACAAGTTTCCTCCTAAAAAGTAATTATATAGATTATTTTTATTGACTCCAATAGTTAGCAATTTATCTCCCAACAGGAAAGATAGATTGATTTCTTTATCCTCAATATAAAAATAATTTTCAGAACTTCTCCCTACCATATACAAAATCGGATTAGGCATAATCCTATGCATATTCTTTATCTTAAATTTACCTTCTTCTTCAATAAATATTTCTTGACCAAAAGGAGCGTAAGGCATGCCTGCTCCATGGTCCATAAAATCTGTTTCAACTAATATAATCTGATATCGATCGTCAATAATAAATATCTCCCAAATAGGAGTAAGGGCAACAGAGTGAATATATTTTAAAGTAAATTTATCTCCTGGCTGGATTTTTTGTCTAAAAATTAATCCATCATCAGAAAAAGACCTGAGTTCTAAGGTATATATTGATATAGAAAATAATAATATAATAACAATTGTGATTATTGCTAATCCTAAAAATATAAAATTATAACTTTTCCCCAACATAAATTAATACCGGGTACCACTGAAAGAATTAACTTTATGGCACCCGGATTACTTTCCTAAACTTATTTAACTAAGCCTACTTCTTTATAATATAATTCTGCACCTGGATGAAGAGGAATACCAATACCATCAAGAGCAGTTTCTAAAGTAACATCTTTCCCTTTCGCATGCACTTTTGCTAAAACATCATTGTGTTCCCATAAAGCTTTGGTCATTTTATATACTAAAGTAGGTGATAACTTAGCATCACATACCCATAAGGCAGGAGTAGCAAGGGCTGGAACAGATTCTTCTACACCTTTGTACATCCCAGCAGGAATAACGGTCCCTCCATAATATGGAATTTCAGCAACTAATTCTTTAATCTTTTCTTCGCTGATGGGAATTAGAACAATATCTCTCTTAGTAGCTATGTTAATAACACTTGAAGTAGGATAACCAGCAGTAGTAAAACCAGCATCTATCTGTCCGTCAATCAAGCGTTGAGCTACTTCGGCAAAACTCAGATAATCTGCTTTTATATCATCAAAAGTAAGACCATGGGCATTCAAAATTATCTCGGCATCAGCAGCAGTTCCACTATTAGGAGCACCTACCCCTACTCTCTTTCCCTTAAGATCTTCTATGGTTTTAATTCCTGAGGCTTTAGTGGCAATTATATGAATAGTTTCAGGATATAAGGAAGCAATACCCCTTAAATTTTTAATGGGTTGGGTATCTTTTAATATTCCGGTAGCAGTATAACACCAATAAGTAGTATTAGCCTGGGAAAAACCAGTTTCAATTTGACCTCTACCTATTAAATTACAGTTTGCTATTGATGCATTTCCAGTTTGTGCGGTTACTATTAAGTCGGGTACATAATTAGAAAGCATCTGAGCTAAGGCTCCCCCTAAAGGATAATAGGTTCCGCCTGTTCCCCCAGTAGCGATGGCTATAAATTGTTTTTGAGCAGCAAACCCAAAACTAAACATTCCCATAACTAAACAAATGGTTAACACTAAGACTAATATTTTTTTACTTTTAAACATTAAAAATTCCTCCTTTAATTTTTTAATTTATATTATGTAGCAACAAGCAAATATGTACTTTAAATTTGTATCTCACCCCCTAATTTTAGATTCTTGGTTTAGCAAATCTATGATGAGTATTTTTTGCGATTATCATTGAAATAATAATAAAATATATAATGAAAAATGGATGGAATCACCTATAACATTATATTAGACATTGAATTATAAATCAAATGTTTTTAATAGTTCATCTTCTTTTTTACGCATACTTCTATTATATCTTTCTCTTTTATGATCATAACCTATTAGATGTAACAAACCATGAATGAGTAATATTATTATCTCTTTTTCGATACTATGATTTAAAACGTTTGCCTGCCTTTGGGCTGTCTCTGTAGAAATAATTATATCACCTAAAAGCATATTTCCATCTACTTCCGGAGATTTCACTATCCCCTCCTGTAAACTAAAGGCCAATACATCGGTGGGTTCATTAATCCCTCGATATTTTTCATTTAATGACTTTATAAATTCATCAGTAGTAAATAAAATGCTAACTTCAGCTTTCTCATCAACTTTTAGTTGTTGTAGAGCCTTTTTGATTATTTCCTTTATCTTCCGCTGATTTACTTTTATTGTTTTCTGCTGATTTTTTATTAGAATTTCCATTCTTTTTTTTCTTTTCTTTTAATTTTTTTATTAAATCCTCATCAGGATATTCTACCCTGCTATGAAACATTCCGGTAAGTATTCTTGAAAAACTATCTCCAATTTTATCCAAGTCTTTTAAGGTTAAATCACATTCTTCCAATTGACCGTTTTCTAAATTTTTCTGGATAATTTCTTTTACTAAACTCTTGATTCTACTTGGTGTAGGATTAGTTAAGGTCCTCGTAGCAGCTTCTAATGAATCTGCCAATAGAATAATGCCAGCTTCCTTAGTCTGGGGTTTTGGTCCGGAATAACGATAATTTTCTTCCGCAACTTCATCTACACTTGAACCATTTTCTTTCAAAGCTCTATGGAAGAAATAGGTTATCAAGCCAGTTCCATGGTGTTGGGTTATAATATCAATTATATCTTTAGGAAGTTTATTTTTTTTAGCCAGCTCCACTCCTTCTTTAACATGAGAAGCAATCATCAAAGCACTTAAACTGGGCTCCAGATCATCATGAATATTCTTATATGCTTCTTGATTTTCGGTAAAGAAATAAGGTCTTTTTATTTTGCCTATATCATGATAGAGGGAACCAACCCGTGCTAATAATCCATTACCTTCAATTTCTTCAGTGGCAGTTTCAGAAAGATTGCCTACTACTATACTATGATGATAGGTCCCGGGTGCATCCAATATTAATTTTTTTAATAAAGGTTGATTGGGATTAGATAATTCCATTAGTTTAAAAGATGTGGTAATATCGAAAAAACTTTCCAGAAAAGGTAAAATGCCGATAGTTAGAACAACAACCAAAAAACCATTTAATATCCCCCACAAACTGTCTTTTAAAATTAAATAATAACCCTCATTATTAATTAAACCCAAGGCTGATATAGTAATTATATTAACTCCTGCAATCATTAAGCCTGCCCTGGTTAAACTGGACCTTTGAGTTGCCGTGCGAATAGCATATATTGATACAATTCCACCAATCATTGCAACTAAAATATAGTTTATTTCCCCACCAATAATGAAACTTATTAAAAAACTCAAAATCACTGTGACTAATATTGCAATTTTAGGACCTAAAGCAATTGCAATTAACATTGAGGCAGAGGCAATAGGCATTAAGTAACCTGATATTTGACTTATCATTTTAGCAACTAAGATCACAAAAATGCATATAATGCTCAATAATATTAATTTGCTCATATCTTTATAAACATCAGAATGAAAGTAGTTTAAATATAAAACTCCCAATAAAAGGCAAGTTGTAGTAATTAGCGTTATCCCAATTATGTTAGAATAATTAAATTTAGGATTTTGTAAACCTAAAGCGTTAAGTATAGCAATGTCTTCTGAAGTGACAACTTCCCCTTTTCTTATAATTATCTGCCCTTTTTGTATTATTCTTTTAATTTCCTTCACTGAGGAGATAGCTTCTTGACGCCTTTTTTCTGTATCTTCTTTATTTAAAAATAAACTTGGCTGAATCAGCACAATGCCAATCTCACTGGCAATCAAGGCATCATAATGATCAATTGAAATCTCACTAATCTCTCTAATTAATTGTTTTTTAGCATTTTCTAAATCATCTACTTTAACCCCTTGTTCCATAATCCTTCTTACAGAATTTTTAATATCCCTGTTTATTTTATCAAAAGATAAGTCATCAAGTCGAAAACAATTTATTATAACCTGTCCACTAATGTTCAATCCTAAACTTTCATTTATTTCATTAGCCATTTCGTTTAATTCATCATCTGTTAATCTTTTATCGTTCTCCGTTATATTGGCATTAGTATCTTTAGATGATTCATCTATTTTTTCTTTATATTCTTTTATCTTTAAAAAGAGACTATCTATTTCTTTTTCAACGTTTTCGATATTTGCCAGATTCAAATCATATACTTCTTTTATAGATTTTGCAGCTTTTTCTTTTAGATTTTGTGTCGCTTCTAAATCTATGAATTCAACTGTCCGTGGGGATAGAATATCCTTAGAACAAATTTGTCCTTCTTTTAAGAGAATTTTATCAGGAAAAAAATTAATAGATAAAACAAGGACTACAATAATTAATGTAACTAAAAAAATTATTATTTTTTGCAAGAACAACCTTTGCATCCATTTGTTTTTTTGAGTATTTTTATCTATTATTTTGTCTTTACTTTTCCATTTCTTCCATTTTTCATAGAGTTTCATAAATTAAATCACTCCATCTCCTGGTTTCGTAAGTCTTCCTTTTCGTAAGCACGGATAATCTCCTGAACCAATCTGTGCCTTACCACATCCTGGTCATTAAGGTATACAAATCCGATACTTTCTATATTTTTAAGTATTTTTGCAACTCTTATTAATCCAGAATGTTCTTTAAGTGGTAAATCTACCTGGGTAATGTCTCCGTTAATTATAACTTTAGAACCAAAACCAAAGCGAGTTAAAAACATTTTCATCTGACCTAAAGTAGTATTTTGAGCATCATCTAAGATTATAAAGGAATCATTCAAAGTCCTTCCTCTCATATAGGCTAAGGGAGCTATCTCTATTATTCCTCTATCCATATATTTCTGAAATTTTTCTGAAGGCATCATTTCATACATTGCATCATACAAGGGACGAAAATAAGGATCAATTTTCTCTAATAGATCTCCTGGCAAATATCCTAAACTTTCCCCGGCTTCTACTGCAGGCCTGACTAAAATTATCCTATTTACTTCTTTATTCTTTAAAGCAGAAAGAGCAATAGCAACAGCTAAATATGTCTTTCCCGTACCAGCAGGTCCAATAACAAAGACAATGTCATTCTTTCTGACTGTATCAATAAATTTCTTTTGGCCCAAGGTTTTAGGCCTAATCTCTTTCTCTTTTTTAAAAACATAAATCACATCATTATATAATAATTTCCAATCTATAGGCTGGTTATTTTTTAACATTTCGATGTGATATTTTACTTGGGATAGAGAGAGAGAATGTCCTTTTCTAATTATCGAAAGAAGTCCTTCAATAATTTTTGTAGATTTATTTACTTCAGTTTTTATTCCTGAAATTACTAACTTGCTATCATTTTGAGTTGATATTTTTACTGAAAAATATTGGTTGATAAGTTTAATATTTTCATCATATTTACCAAATAATTCCCTTAACTCACCTTTGCTATTAATAAATATATTTTTTTTAATTACATCTTTTACTTCTATAATATATCCCTACTTTCTTAATAATAAAATAATTCGAGTTTTAAAACAAACTGTACTAAGTTTATCCTATACTTTATAATCTCCCAATCTTTTATGTCTTCTAAACTTATAAGGCCTTAGTGCTCTGGGTAGAGCAATTATCTCTGATAATATTATTCCATTAATTAATATATTATCAGGTAAATATTCTCTTAATCCACCTTCCTGTTTAGAAATAACTTCTTCTTTATCCACTATCAACGGTTTATCAGGAAAAGTTTTTGTTTCTTTCTCTTCGTAAAATTCTCTAACCTCATCATCTATGATAATTTTCTCATTTTTTTCTACATTATTAGCATCTTTAATATTAATATTATTACTATATTCTGGCAAACTTATCTTATCCTGGTTTACAGAAGTGCTATTGATAGATTCGTCTTCCTGATTCAAAGTATGAGATTTTTTTGCTTGGTTTAGTAACCAGTTGAATAAGATTATTACAATATAAAAAATAAATATAAATAAACCTATTGACATTATTTATTCTATCCTTCTTGAATAAATTTTTTTATTTTATTTACTTTCTTTCTTCTTAGATATTCCAGAGATACTATCTCGCATAGCAGTATCAGCCGCAATATTTTTCAAATTATAATAATCCATTACCCCTAATTTCCCTTTTCTTAAGGCTTCTGCCATAGCCTTGGGAACTTCAGCTTCAGCTTCTACTACTTTTGCCCTCATTTCCTGGACTCTGGCTTTCATTTCCTGCTCCTGAGCTACCGCTAATGCCCTCCTCTGTTCAGCCCTGGCTTGAGCAATCTTTTTATCAGCCTCTGCTTGATCAGTTTGCAATATTGCACCAATATTCTTGCCTACATCAACATCAGCAATATCGATAGATAATATTTCAAAAGCTGTCCCTGCATCTAAACCTTTTTGTAATACAGTCTTAGAAATATTATCTGGGTTTTCTAAAACATTTTTATGGGCATCTGCTGAACCGATTGTGGTAACAATTCCCTCTCCTACCCTGGCTACAATTGTTTCCTCACCGGCTCCTCCGACCAGTCGTTCTATATTTGCTCTTACGGTTACTCTTGCTGTAGCCATAACTTGAATACCATTTTTGGCTACAGCCGCTACTATCGGTGTTTTTATTACTTTCGGATTTACACTCATCTGCACTGCTTCTAAGACATTTCTACCAGCCAAATCAATAGCCGTCCCTTTTTCAAAAGCCAAAGGAATGCCAGCTCTCTCGGCAGCAATCAAGGCATCAATCACTCGGTCAACATTTCCCCCAGCCAAGAAATGTGCTTCTAATTTATCAATAGAAATGGTCAGGCCAGCTTTAGTGGCCTTTATTAAAGCATTAACAATCTGATGGGGAGGCACTCTTCTAAGCCTCATACCCACTAAAGTAAAAATTCCAACCTTTACTCCTGCAGCTATAGCCGAAATCCATAATCCTACTGGTATAAATTGAAAGAAAATATAGATTATAAAAATAACTGCGATAATTGGTATCAACGGAATCAATAAATCAATCATTTTTTACCTCCTTATTCTAATAACTCTTTATTTTTAATTAAGATTTACCGAGTCGGTAAATCGAACTACTTTTTTCAAATCGACAGGCGAGACGCCTGTCCTACATGAATTCATTACGTTTTATAAGAAGCATCTATTGTTTCGACTACTATCTTATTGCCCTCTACACTTATTATTTTAATTTTGGTATTAGATTCAATATATTCTCCCCTGGTAATTACATTCAACTTCTTTCCATTTACCTCTACTATACCAGATGGACGCAAGGTAGTAATGGCGAAACCTTTTTTCCCTATTAATCGTTTTAAATCTTTTGTTCCCACTGTATATCCTAATTCTTTTTCTTGTTGAGTAAAAAGGATAAATTTTCTCCATGCTCGCGTAGAAGGGATAAACCGAATTAATAAGAAAAACCCAGCAATAGATAAACCAAGGGCGATCAAAATGGAATAAGTTGCCTGGATAATATTTCCAAAAGTAATAAAAATACTTGCCATAATAGCAATAATTCCACCTATTCCAGCCAGACCAAATCCAGGAATTAAAAATAATTCTGCTAAAAGTAAGAAAAAGCCAATTAAAAAAAGAATAATTGATTCCAACCCAGCTAATCCAACGATTATATGTCCTCCAAAAAATAAAGACAGAGAAATTATTCCTATCGTCCCTGCAATCCCCCAGCCCAATGTCCAAAATTCAATTATAAGTCCTAAAAAACCTATGGATAATAATAATGAACTGACTACGGGGTTAGTAACAAACCGACTTACATTCTCTGCCCAATTAGGATAAATATGTACTATTTTAGCATCTCTTAAGTTTAAAAAATTTAAAACTTCCTCATTGTTTAAAACTATGTTATCTGCGATATTTAATTTTATAGCTTGCTCAGCATTTAAAGTTAAAATTTTGTCTTTCTCTATCACATTTTCAATTTCTATATCCTTATCTACCATGGCGGCAGCTAAATTTTCTGGACGTCCTCTACTCTGAGCGGTAGAAGCGAATTCAGCTCTTAAGGCCGATATAGTCTTTTCGTCCGCAGGTTGCGGTTCGGCTGCACCAATACTGGCACTTTTATCCATTAGAATATATTCTGCGGATAGAGCAATTAGGGCTCCTGCAGACCATGCTCTATTTTTAACGTAGGCTACGCTTGGTATATTCAGGCTCATTATCTTATCTCTTATTTGAGTAGCAGCATCAACCCTTCCTCCGAAGGTATCAATTTCTAAAATAACCGCTTTTGCCTTGTTTAATACCGCTTC
>JAUWHZ010000010.1 GCA_030605615.1 Atribacterota bacterium
TGCGAGAGAAGTAATAAAGAAAATAGAGCAAGGAGATAAATATGCTGAATTGATCTTTGAATCAATGTGTTACCAGATTGCCAAAGAAATCGGGGCAATGGCTACAGTATTAAAAGGAAAAGTTGAAGCAATTATTCTTACTGGCGGCATATCTCATAATGAAATTTTAGTAAACAAGATAAAAGAACGAGCAGGCTGGATAGCCCCCATAGTGGTTTATCCGGGAGAAGAAGAGATGAAGGCATTGGCCGAAGCAGTCATAAGAGTAATAAAAGACGAGGAAAAAGTAAAGACATATTCCTAAAAATAATTTTCACTCTGTGTAATCTGTGTATAGGAGGTTCGAAAATGATAAGAAATTTTAAAGAATTATTTGCAAATTTAAAAACTAAAGGAAGAGAAAAAATCATTGTTGCCGGCGGAGAAGATATTGAAACCTTGAAAGCCCTAAAAGATTGTTACGATTACGGATTCGGAGAAGGAATTCTGGTTGGAGACGAAGCGGAGATAAAGAAATCTATCTCTATATTAGGAGAAAGCAATTTTGTAAAAGAGATTATCGGAGCAAAAGATGATTTAGAAAAAGCACGCTTGGCAGTAGAGAAGGTAAAAGAAGGAGGTACGCTCCTTAAAGGAAAAATAAAGACAGCCATCCTTTTAAAGGCAGTATTAAATAAAGAGTGGGGTTTAAGGACTGATAAAATTGTTAGCGATGTTTTTATCTTTGAAGATAAAAGAGAAGAAAATTCTAAATTCGTATTAATGAGCGATGGCGGAGTAAACCTTAAACCAGACGTGAAGACTTTAGTAGCGATTATAAATAATGCTGTGGAAGTTGCTCACAAGCTCGGGATAGAGATTCCCAAAGTTGCCCTGCTTGCAGCTGTGGAAACCATAAACCCTGATATGGAAGAGACTATTAAAGCGGGAATAATTTCCAAAATGAATGAAAGAAAACAGATTACCGGTTGTATAATTGATGGGCCGCTGGCTTTAGATAATGCCATTTCAGAATTTGCTGCCCAGAAAAAAGGCATTACTTCACCGGTGGCAGGTAAAGCTGATATTCTTATTGTCCCTGATATTGCTGCCGGAAATATCTTTGGCAAAGCACTTACCTACTATGCCAATTACCAGACAGGGCATGTATTGGTGGGCACAAAAGCTCCGGTAATAATACCCTCCCGGGCAGACAAGAGTGAGGTAAAATTAAATTGCATCGCCCTCTCTATCTTATGCAGCAAATAAAGGAGGAATTTTTATGAAATCCTATAAAAAAGAATTGTGGTTCAATGCCCCGGAAAGGGTAGCCTTTATTAATATTACCAATCAGGTGGAAGATGCCTTAGATGAAAGCGGGATAAAAGAAGGCCTATGCCTGATTAATGCCATGCATATTACTGCTTCTGTTTTTATAAATGACAATGAAAGAGGCCTTCACGAGGATTACAAAAGATGGTTAGAAGAACTTGCTCCTCATGAACCAATCTCCCAATACCTTCATAATAGAACAGGTGAGGATAATGGAGATGCTCATTTGAAAAGACAGATAATGGGCCGGGAAGTAGTAGTGGCAGTTACTGCTGGCAGATTAGATTTCGGACCATGGGAACAGATATTTTATGGAGAATTTGACGGCCGAAGACGCAAAAGAGTATTGGTAAAGATTATCGGAGAATAAGATTCAAGCTAACAGAAATACGATGTACCGCGTTCCTAAAATTTTGTAGAAACACGGCGTGCCGTATTTTCTTTTTCAGCACAGCACGCTGTGCTACTGCCAATATCCTTAAAAATATAAAGTTATAAATAAAAAATACGACAAAGGACCGTACCCTGGCGGGTTTTTTATATTTTATTTTTATTAAAAAAAGGATTTTTTAATAATTTGTAGTATAGTAAGTATATAGTATATATTAATACAAAATTTAAAAAGTAAAGAAGGTTTAGCTTATAATGAAATATGATTTTTTATTTAAAAGAGGGCGTATTGTTGACCCTGCAAATGACAAAGATTTTATCGGTGATATAGCGATAAAAGCTGAGAAGATTGCCGAAGTGGCTAAAGAGATAGATAATTCTTTAGCTGGGCAAGTAGTTGATATTTCTGGAAAAGTTATCATACCAGGGGTAATAGATACTCATTGTCATATTGCTCGACCGGAGGCTAAAGGAGCAGGTTACCGAATGTTAATAAATGCTGGAGTGACTACTGCTTTCGATTTTGAAGGGCCTATAGAAGTAATTAAACGAGAGATAACTAAATATGGATGTGGGCTAAATGTAGCAGTTTTAGAAGCAATCTATCCCGAGAATGGCATTAAAAGCAAAGATCCTCCAGTTGAAGAATTAAAAAAAGTTATCAATAAAAATTTAGATAGTGGAGCAATGGGAATAAAAATATTGGGAGGTCATTATCCACTCACTCCTGAAACTACTTATAATATTCTCCAAATAACTCATCAGGAAAAAGGATATATGGGTTTTCATGTAGGAACGACTCAAACCGGAAGTAACATCCAGGGGTTAGAA
>JAUWHZ010000005.1 GCA_030605615.1 Atribacterota bacterium
AGAAAGATTAAATAAAGAGTTAATGGCTTTATATAAGGAACATAAAGTTAATCCTATGAGTAGCTGTCTGCCTTTAATAATTCAGATGCCTATATTAATCCTACTCTTCCAGACTTTAAGAGTATTTGAATATTTAGATCCCATCACCAACAATATAGCTGGTGGGTTTTTGTGGATTTCCAATTATTATACTGTTATGGAAAATGGTGAACTTGTGACTAAAGCAGGACTAGCTCTTTCTGAGCGCCTAATTCCTTTTGGAATCTTTGGAATAGAGCATATTGGGATATTGCCCTTTTTAGTAGGAGGTTCCATGTATATCCAACAAAAGATGACCTCCACTGACGGCACCACAGGTAAAGACGGAGGTTCTTCCCAACAGACCCAGAAGATGTTTACCATCATGATGCCCCTAATGATTGGCTTCTTCAGTTTCAGCCTGCCTTCTGGTTTGACCCTGTACTGGTTTACCTCTACCCTTTTAGGGATTGGGCAGCAGTATCTGATTAACAAGAAAATGTCTACAATAGTTGATATGCCAAAAGAAGCAGTGTTGGACAAAGGTGAATTAAAAGAGAAACAGCTTAATAAAAAACCGAAAGAAGTGTTAGTCCCCAAAGAAGAACCCTGGATTCCAGGTTATGAGGGAGCAGACGGGGGAAACCCCTCCGGAGGCAAGAGAAAAACTAAAAAATATAAAAAAGGCAAAAAAAGATATAAATAAAATAGATATTATACATAATTTGAACTATACACGCGTTTTAAATTGATAGTTTATTTTTAAAAGAGGAAACAGACTTGGAAAACACTAATGATTTTGATTTAAGCCTTCGGGACAAAGCTCAAACAACATTAGAAAAAATGATTAATTTTATTATAGAAGATGGAGAAGTAGAGGTAATTAATAAAAAAGAAAATGGTGTAATTGTTTTAAGAATAAAAACCTCTAATCCCGGAATGTTAATTGGAAGACATGGACATACTCTCGATGCTCTTCAATATGTTGTCAATATTATGGTTAATAAAGGGCTTGAAACATCTGGGCGAAGCAAAATAATAGTTGATATTGAAGGTTATAGAGAAAGAAGAGAAGATATTGTTTCCAAATACGCCTACGAAAAAGCTGATATAGTAAAAAAATCTGGTAAAAAGATTGCTCTTTGTTCTATGAATGCGGTGGAAAGAAGGATAGTTCATCTTGTTTTACAAGAAGACCCCCAGGTATTTACTTACAGCGAAGGGACGGAACCCTTTAGAAGGGTTATTATCGCTCCAAAAGAAAAAGAAAAAGAAAACAATATAGACGAGCAGTTGTAATAAAAATTATTTAGAAGCATAAGAAGTGAATATATTGTCCCTGGGATGAATATTAATCTTTTTATGCTTTTTTATTCGTATTTTGTATATCTTATATCGTACATCGTGAAGAGAGTAGTAAAGAGTAATATGTAGGGGTTCGATTCATCGAACCCGTTAAAAAAATTACCAAAACACCCGGGTCGGATAAATCCGACCCCTACACAAAAAATAATACATTATCCGAAAAAGGAGGACGGGCGTCTCGCCTGTCCTACTATCGACTAATTTGACCGGAAGACTTTTTAATAAAATGCGGTATACGAGAGAATAGACTGGAGTGGACCTATGAAATTTTGTGAAAATGATACTATTGCTGCTATTTCTACTCCAATTGGCGAAAGTGGAATCGGAATTGTTAGACTAAGTGGCCCGAAAGTGATAGAAATAGCGAAAAAAATATTCAGAAATAATAAATTAAAAAAAGAGAGTATCGAAGATTTCTCAAGCTATACTGCTCATTATGGATTCCTGGTGGATCGCGAAGATGAAGAAATAATTGACGAGACTATTTTAATCTTAATGAAAAAACCAAAGAGCTATACCAGAGAAGACATTATAGAATTTAATTGTCATGGAGGCATTCTAACCTTAAGAAAAGTTCTGGAGGCTGTGGTGAATTGTGGAGCAAGGATAGCAGATCCCGGAGAATTTACCAAAAGGGCTTTCTTAAATGGGAGGATTGATTTAAGCCAGGCCGAGGCGGTAATTGATCTTATTCAGGCCAAGACTGAGAGGAGTTTAAAATCATCATTGGCCCAATTAAAAGGCAGCCTGAAGGAGAAAATTACTAATTTAAGATGGAAAATGGTAAGGATTGCTGCAGAAATCGAGGCCCCCATGGACTTTCCCAATCAAGATATTGAAGAAATAGAGTCAATAGAAATACAGAAAAGAATAGAATATATTTTAAAAGAAATTGTCTCTCTCTTAGACACTTTAGATTACGGAAAGATATTAAAAGAGGGAATAGATACCGTAATTGTAGGCAAAACTAACGTTGGCAAATCAAGCCTTTTTAATACCTTGTTAAGAGAGAGTCGGGCTATAGTTACTCCCCTTCCCGGGACAACCAGAGATACAATTGAAGAATTAATTAATATTAAAGGGATAGCTTTCAGGATTGTAGATACTGCCGGACTAAAAAATCCAGAAAATATTGTAGAAAAAATCAGCCTTAAAAAGAGGAGAAAGTTTTTAGATGAAGCCAACCTGATTTTAGCAATGTTTGACGTAAATACCCTTCTTTCTAAAGAAGACATGGAAATCATTCAAGAAATAAACAAGGCAAAAGAAAGAAAGAAAAAAATTATAATCATAGAAAATAAAATAGACCTTAAAGAGAAGATAGAAAGACAGAGGCTATTAAAACTTTTAAATCTTAAAAACAGTGTAAAGATCTCTCTGAAAGACGAGATAGGGATAGAGCAATTAGAAGAAGAATTGGCTAATACCGTCTTTGATGGATTGGTAATACCAGAAAACGGAGTGATTATAAATAATATTAGACAAGCAGAGGCTTTAAAAAGAGCTAAAAGCGGATTGGAACATATATTAGAAGGAATAAAGAAGGAGGTACCTCACGATTTTTTAACTATTGACTTAAAAGAAGCCTTAGATTCTCTGGGTGAGATAACCGGGGATTTGGTAAGCGATGATATAATTAATGATATATTTTCTCGTTTTTGCATCGGCAAATAGGATATAGTTAATGTTCCACGTGGAACATTTTAAAGAAGTAGACGATTTTGATTAAATAATATAAAAAAATTCAATTGTGGATAAATTGTGGAAAACCTCTAATATATAAAAATTAAAGCATTCTTTATCTTGGATGATTTATTAAATACCAAAAACAGAGGGACAGAAGAGATTAAAAATTACTTATGTAAAATAGTTAATCAATTTAACTACATACTTTATCTTTCAGGATGAATATAGAAATATTTTTTTGATTATCAGTGTTTTTATAAGAAAAACATATCGGGCTTAACAAATAGTATTTGATATTGCACAAGGCGTGTGAATAAGCTGTTGATAAGTTAAATTAGTATTTAGTATATAGTATAACGTATATCGTGAAGAAAATAGAAGTCAGGAGCTAAATTCGTATCTCGTATCTCGTATCTCGTATCTCGTGAGGAAGACAGAATTCAGGAACCAGAAGCCAGAACATTAGATAACCTAGAAGATGTAGCGTATAGGCTAAAGCGATAAGTAATTTGTAGCAGCACAGCGTGCTGTGCTGTCCCCGAAGGACACGGCACGTCGTGTCCCTACTAAAAAAAATCACCAAAGTAACACGGGTCGGATAAATCCGCCTCATACGCAAAAAACTATACGTTATATGAAAAAGTTTTGAATTTTGAATCAAGGAGAATCCCTTTTTGCTAAAAGAAGACGAAAGAATTTTAGTTGATGGTACTCAAAAAATAGGAATAAAACTTAATAAGAATCAAATAGAAACTTTTTCTCTCTATTTAGATTTACTAATCGAATGGAGCCAAAAAATAAATTTAACTTCCTTAAAAACTCCCCAGGAAATTATTATTAAACATTTTTTAGATTCTTTAACTTGCATCAAAGCTATTGATTTATATTCTAATATAGATAAAAATAGTATTGTTGATATAGGCACAGGGGCCGGGTTCCCGGGCATCCCCATTAAAATAGTATGCCCTTCGATTGAATTATTTTTACTAGAAGCAAGAAAAAAGAAGTCTATTTTTTTAGAAAAATTAATAAAAGAGTTGAATTTGAAACAGGTTCAAATTCTTAAGGGGAGGGCGGAAACCTTTGGAAGGTGCACAGAACACCGGGAGAAATACGATATAGCAATATCCAGAGCGGTTGCCCCTTTAAATATTTTAAGCGAATATTGCCTTCCTTTAGTAAGGGTAAGAGGTTTATTTATAGCACAAAAGGGGAGATCATATAAATTAGAAACAGAGAAAGGTATAAAAGCGATTCAGTTTTTAGGTGGAGAGCTAATTAAGGTAGAGAAGATTCAAATTCCTTTTATAAATCAAAATCGTTATCTATTGATAATCAATAAGAAAAGGAATACCCCGTTGGAATATCCCCGGAAAGAAGGCCTGCCCCAAAAAAGACCTTTGTATTTTTGAGCTTTTTTTGATAATATAAAAACATTATTAGACTAAGCATAAATATCACCTGCCTACTTCCTAAGAGTCTGCCTCGGTGAGAACAAGAGAACGTGTCCTGCTAAAGCAGGTTTTACATAATTGTTAAAGGAATTTGTAATAACTTTCTCGAACAGAATTGAACCATAAAAGAGAAAATGTTCTACGTGGAACACGATATTATTATAGAATAAAAAGTTAATATATAAATAAATCTGTGTAATCAAGCACATATGGCAGGAGAATTTTATGACTAAAGTCTTAGCTATTACCAATCAAAAAGGTGGAGTAGGCAAAACTACTACTGCAGTAAATCTGAGTGCCAGCATGGCCTTACACAAAAAGAAGATCTTATTGATTGACATAGACCCTCAGGGGAATACCAGTAGTGGGATAGGCTTAGACAGATCAAAGGTTAAAAGATGTATTTATGATGCATTGATCAATCAGGTTCCTATAAAAGAAATTATTATGCAGACCCAGATAAAAAAATTAGATGTTCTGCCCTCTACCATCCAATTAGCCGGGGCAGAAATAGAATTAGTTAATTATATCTCTCGGGAAAACAAGTTAAAGCATGCTATTAAACCAATAAAGAATGATTATGAGTATATAATTATTGATTGTCCTCCTTCTCTTGGCCTCTTAACCCTAAATTCTCTTACTGCCGCAGATTCAGTTATTATTCCCATCCAATGTGAATATTATGCCTTAGAAGGCATTGGGCAATTATTAAGTACGATAAATTTAGTCCGGGAAAATCTTAATTCATCTTTAGAAATTGAAGGAATTTTATTGACTATGTATGACAGCCGAACAAATCTTTCTCGGGATGTCATAGAAGAAGTAAAAAAATATTTTAAAGGAAAAATATTCAAATCTGTTATTCCAAGAAATGTCAGGGTGAGCGAAGCCCCCAGCTATGGGAAACCCGTAGTTTTATATGATGTAAAATCCAAAGGGGCAATAGCTTATAAAAAATTAGCTCAAGAGGTGATATCAAATGGTTAAAAGAGGATTAGGTAAAGGATTAGAAGCTCTTATTCCCCAGGTCGATTATAAAGAAAAAGAATTTATAACTGAGATAGAGGTAGAAAGTTTAACTCCCAATCTTTTTCAACCACGACAAGATTTTGATCAAGAAAAAATGGAAGAATTAAAAGAATCAATAAAGAAACACGGGATAATTCAGCCCATCGTGGCAAGAAAGACTTCTACTGGTTATGAATTGGTTGTCGGAGAACGAAGACTGAGGGCAGCCCAAGAGATTGGGATAAAGAAGATACCTGCCATTATTAAGAGTTTTAGCAACGAAAAGAGTTTAGAAATTGCCCTGGTAGAAAACATTCAAAGAGAAGATCTTAATCCTATTGAACGGGCAAATGCCTTTAAGAGATTGGCAGATGAGTTCAAGCTTACCCAGCAAGAATTAGCCGAAGTAACCGGAAAAAGCAGAGCCTTAATTAGCAATACTATCAGGCTATTAAAATTAAATCCGGAGATACAAAGGCACATTTCTGAAGGAAGGATTTCTTTTGGCCATGCTAAATTATTGTTGGGAATTGAGGATGAAGAGATGCAAGGGGTGATATGTAATAGAATAATCAGCAATGATTTGTCGGTAAGGGCAGTTGAGCAGCTGATTAAAAATATAACTCGGGGACAAAAAAAACAGTTTAAGGTTAAGAATATCACCATTGAACATTTTCCTGAAGCGGTAGAAAAATTAAGAGAGATTTTGGGGACCAAAGTAAGCATATTATATGATGGCAAAAAAGGAAAAATAAACATCGAATTCTATAGCAAGGAAGATTTAAGAAGGATTATTGATTTATTTTTAAAAGAAAAATAGATTAATTACTATAATCGAGAATGCAAACGGTGATATAATAGCATAAAGTTTATTATATTATATAGATGTTATTTATTGTTTTGTATATTTACAAATAATAAAAATAAATTAGAAAGGATGGTTACAAAATGGGCAAGGAAAGCTTTAGTAATTTAATGTTTGGTTTGTTTTTAGTGGTTATAATTTTTTTCTCGGCCATTATCTTTTCTCTTTCTTTAAGGCCGTTTTCTTTAGAAGGTCTTTTATCTAAGACAAATTATTATTATAATTTATTTTATTCCAATCTTTTCAATCAAATTGTATTGGGCCTGATAGCAGTTTTATTAATTATTCTGGCTATTTATTTAATCTGGAAAAAAGGACAATATAATAAAGAAGATTTATCGGTAGCTCAAAAAACTTCCTTTGGAGAGATTAAAATTTCTACCAACTCTATAAAACACTTAACTTTAAAAGTGATAAAGGGGATGGGAGACATTAAAGAAGCTAAGCCAGAGATTAATATACTAAAAATGGGAGGGATAAACATAGACCTCCATCTTTCTGTGATGCAAGATGTAAATATTCCCGAGCTTTCAGAGAAAATTCAACGAAAGGTAAAAGAATATCTCTCGGAAACGAGTGGAATAGAAACAAAAGAAATCAAGATACATATAGATAAAATAGTTTATGAAGATAATAAAATAAAATAAAATAAAAATAAGGGGAAAGGCGCAAATAAAGGCGGTGAATAACGTAATGTCAGACAAGCAATTTGTGAAAAATAACACATCAGAATTAGGCAACATCATGGTTTCAAAGGAAGTAGTGGCAATAATTGCTGCCCTTGAAACCATAAAGGTTAAAGGTGTGGGAGGTATTAGCAGTAGACATAAAGCGGGCTCAGTAGATGTGTTGCCCAAAAAGGATATTGCTAAAGGGATAGAGGTGTGGATGAAGCCAGGAGAAGCAGCAGTTACTATTTCTATTATTACCGATTATGAAGTAGGAATTTTTAAGGTAGCAGAGGAGGTCCAGAAAAAAACTAAAAACGCAATTGAGATTATGACTGGCTTAAAAATTCTGAAAATAAATGTTAATGTTCATGGAGTTAAATTTAAAGAAGAAGCGAAGAAAATAAAAGAAAAAAAACAGAAAGATATAAAAAAATAGATTGGTGATAATGAATTGACAGAAATTATAAAATTATTAGCTGTAATTGTATTTATTATTTTTTTAATAAGAAAGAAATGGAAGTTAGAATACATTATATTATTGGCCTCACTATTATTAGGGCTATTATTTAAATTAAGTATTGGCAAGATAGCTCTTAATTTTATACAGGCTATATCAGAGCCTGTAACCATAAGATTAATTGGGATAATTGTTCTGGTTTTTTTATTAAGCAGTATCTTAAGAAAGATAGAAAGCTTAAAGGATATAGTTGATGCTCTCCAGAAATTAGTGAAGGATTACAGGTTAATATTAGCCTTTATTCCTTCTTTTTTAGGTTTGTTACCTATGCCTGCGGGGGCTATGTTTTCTGCTCCCATGGTAAGCGAGATAGGTGACAGGATGGGTTTACAGGCAGAAGAAAAGACTTTTGTAAATTATTGGTTTCGTCATGTTTGGGAATTTGTTTGGCCTCTTTATCCCAGTATTTTGTTATTTTCTGCTTTATTAGAAGTGGATGTCCGACAGATTGTGATGGTGCAGTTTCCTATAACTCTTGTTGCCTTAATATTGGGCCTTATTTGGGAGCAAAGATATCTTAAAAAAGGCATAGCGACAAACGGGAGAGAGAATATCCTCTTTAACCTGAAGAAATTATTTTTTGGTACCTGGCCTATTCTTTTGGTAATATTTCTGGTTATTTTTATAAAAATAGATTTACTAATTTCACTAATTGTGGTTATATTGTCTCTGATTTTATTAAGCAGATCTAAGCTAAAGACAGCAGATATAATAGAAATTATTAAAAAAGATATACCTTTAAATACTGTACTTTTAATAGCTGGCATAATGATCTTTAAAAAAATGCTTCAGACTACCGGGGCAATTATGGTTATTCCCGAATTATTTACTGAGTTAGGCATTCATCCCTTAGTTATTTTATTTTTCATACCCTTTTTGATTGGTTTTTTAACCGGGATTACTTCTGCTATTATCGGAATAGCTTTTCCCGTCCTTCTACCTTTTATTGTCCAGGGAGAGGTTAATCTTAATTATGCTATGTTTGCCTTTGTTAGCGGCTATATAGGTCACATGACCTCTCCTATGCATTTATGTTTGGTAGTGACCAAAGACTATTTTAAGGCAGATTTGGGGATCATCTATAAAATGTTAATACCTCTTTTGTTTATAATACTCTTATTCGCTCTTATTCTGGTAGTAGTTAGAACATAATTAAGAAATATTCAACAAGATAAGAAAATTACAGTAATTTATCTGTGTGATCAAAACACAATATGCGTAATCATGTTACATAATGGGAGGAAAAAATATGAGAAAATCGCCTAAAGAGATAGAGCTAGAAAATAAAATATTAACCAGGCTGAGCGGGAAGCCGGCTATGGCTGCTTCTTTAATTTTTAATGATGGAGAAGCACAGGCCTTACAAAATTATGCTAATGTAGTTTCTATAAAAAGGTTAGGTTATAATGATCATGGACCGGTACATATGCGAAAAACCGCCTTAAATGCTTTAATGATGTTTGATATTTTAAGTAAAGCCGGAATTAAATTTAGCATAGAAGAAGAAAAGATTGGTACTGCAGAAGAGAGCAAAGTAGCAGTAATAATTTCTTCTTTATTACATGATATTGGCATGTCTGTAGGTCGAGATAACCATGAATTTTTAGGGGTTGTTATGGCTATGCCGATTATTAAAAGAGCTCTAACTAAAATTTATACTAAAGATATTGAAAAGAAAACAATTACTCAGTCCTTAATTATCGAAAGCATTTCAGGACATATGGGCACACAGAATATCACTTCCTTAGAAGCTGGGTTGGTATCGATAGGAGATGGATGTGATATGGAAAAGGGCAGGGCACGGATTATTTTTCTCTTATCCCGCACTCCCCAGGTAGGTGATATTCATAAATATTCTGCTAATTCTATTCAAAAGGTAGAGATTGTGGAAGGGGAAGAGAAGCCCGTTAGAATAATTGTAGAGATGACAGAGTCAGTAGGATTTTTCCAGATAGAGGAAGTTCTTTTTCCAAAAATTTTATCTAATCCGGTAAAACCTTATATTGAACTTTATGGCAACGTAACAGGAGAAGACCTGCGTCGCTATTTATAAATTCGTATCTCGTATTGAGTATCGCGTATCGCGTGAAGAAAATAGTAATAAGTAATTTGTAGGGGCTCGATTCATCGAGCCCGCTAAAAGAAATTGCCAAGTAAACCGGCGTGGATGAATCCGCTACCTACATAAACTGGGTAACCGGTAAACTGGGTAACTGGTAAACTAAACTGACCGGAAGACCGGGTGACCGGTGGACTGGCAGACTAATCATAGGAAGAGAACATGAAAGAAAATAATCTTTATTATAAAAGTACCAGAGGAAGCGAAAAGAGATTTTTATCTACTGCAGCAATTATTAAGGGAATAGCAGACGATGGAGGACTTTTTGTTCCCCAGGCTATTCCCCGGGTAAATAGAAATTTATATGAGCTAACAGGTATTGATTATAAAGAATTAGTTTTTTTGATAATGAAGGACTTTTTTACCGATTACCACCATGATGAGCTAAAACATTGTATAAATCAAGCATACGATAGAAAATTTGATACACCGATTATCGCCCCCCTTACCCCAAAAATGGGAGTTTATTTTTTAGAACTTTACCATGGCCCAACCCTGGCCTTTAAAGATATGGCCTTATCGATACTCCCGCATCTTCTAAAAAAAGCAGCTCAAAAATTGAATCTTAACAAAGAAATAGTTATCTTGACCGCCACCTCTGGTGATACCGGGAAAGCCGCTTTGGAAGGGTTTGCTGGAGCGAAAGGGACTAAAATAATAGTATTTTTCCCGTTAAGAGGGGTTAGCAAGATACAAGAAAGACAAATGCTTACCCAAGAGGGGGAAAACACTTTTGCAATAGGCATAAGGGGAAATTTTGATGATGCCCAAAAGGGAGTAAAGGAAATATTTGAGGACCCAGATTTTAATAAAAAGATGGATGAGAAAAATTATATTTTTTCTTCGGCAAATTCTATAAATATTGGGCGGTTGATACCCCAGATTGTATATTATTTTTACGCCTATTTGAATCTATGTAGTATGGGTGAAATTAAAGCGGGCGAAAAGATAAATATAGCCATCCCCACCGGTAATTTTGGTAATATTTTAGCTGCTTATTACGCCAAAGAAATGGGCTTGCCGATGAATAAATTGATTTGTGCTTCCAATGAAAATAAAGTACTGGCGGATTTTTTTAATAGTGGTATATATGATAAGAGAAGGGAATTGGTGATGACCATCTCTCCTTCGATGGATATTCTTATGTCCAGCAATTTAGAAAGATTATTATGGTCTATAAGCGAAGGGGAGACTGGGAAAGTTAAAGAGCTGATGAATTTATTGGGTGAAAAGGGCTTTTATCAAATAAATTCTGAAATGAAGAAAAAATTAAAGGATTTTTATGGAGGTTTTGCCCCCCAGGAGGAGTCTCGCCAATACATAAAAGAGGTATTTGAAAAATCTAAATATTTGCTCGATCCTCATACCGCAGTGGGTTATGCCGTATATAAAAAGTATATCAGAGAGACCCAGGATAAAACTAAAACAGTTATTGTAGCTACAGCCAGCCCTTTTAAGTTTACTAAAAGTGTGATGGAATCGATAAACATCCAATACAGAGAATATGATGATTTTGAACTGATAGAGAAGATGGCTGATTTAGCTCAAATTCCTATTCCACCGGGGATAAAGGATATTGAGAAAAAACCCCTTAGACACAAAATGGTTTGTGAAAAAGAGAAAATGAAGGCAAAGATAGCAGAAATCTTAAACCTATAGAGAGGAAAACTGAGATGAAAATATCTTTTTTAGGTGCTACAAAAATAGTTACCGGTTCTAACTTTTTAATTGAAACCAAGAGTACTAAATTTTTGATAGATTGTGGTCTTTTTCAGGGGAGTAAACCAATCACCAGAATGAATTACCAACCATTTTCCTTTAATCCCGAGGAGATTGACTTTATGATTCTATCTCATGCCCATATAGACCATAGTGGGAGAATACCCAAATTGATGAAGGAAGGTTTCAGGGGAAACATATACAGCACTAAAGCTACCGCTGATTTATGTTCCATCATGCTTCCCGATAGTGGGTATATTCAGGAGATGGAGAATGAATGGGATAATCGGAAGAGAAAAAGGTCAGGAAGAGAGTTGAGAAAACCTCTTTACACCGTAAAAGAAGCAGAGAAAAGCTTGAGATATTTTAATCCTGTTTTATATGGCCAGAAGATAGAATTAAACGAAGAGGTTGTATTAAGGTTTAGAGATGCGGGGCATATATTAGGTTCTGCTATCGTTGAATTATGGATAAAGGAGGATGACAAAGAGACCAAATTAGTATTTTCAGGTGATTTGGGAAGGCGGGATAGACCAATTTTAAGAGACCCTTATCTTATTGATGAAGCAGATTATCTAATTGTAGAATCGACTTATGGAAACAAACTACATGGCCCTTCCGAGTATGATGACCAAAAGTTAATCTCTATCATAAATAATACCATTAAAAGAGGTGGGAATGTGGTAATTCCTTCCTTTGCCATAGAAAGAGCCCAGGATATAATCTATGAGTTAAATAAATATTATACTGAATACATTAAAACTGAAGACCAGGATTTTTTAAACGTACCGGTTTATGTAGATAGTCCGCTAACTGTCTCGGCGACAGAGATATTTTTAAGAAATCCAGACTGTTTTGATGAAGGTGCCTTAAAACTTGTAGATATAGGAAATAATCCTTTGGATTTTCGCAATTTAAAGTTTACCCGTAGTGTAGAAGAATCTAAGCGGATAAATTTTTCCAAAGAAAGTAAAGTGATAATTTCCGCCAGCGGAATGTGTACTGCAGGAAGAATAAAACATCATCTAAAACATAATCTATGGAGAAAAGAATCCAGCGTTGTATTTGTAGGTTATCAAGCCAATGGTACTTTGGGCAGAAGGATAAAAGATGGCGAGAAAGTGGTTAAAATATTTGGGGAAGAAATCCAGGTAAATGCCGAAATACATTCTTTGGAAGGTTTTTCGGGACATGCCGATAAAGAAGGGATAATACGGTGGATAAAAAGTTTTAAGAATAAACCCAAAAAAATATTTGTGGTTCATGGAGAAGAGGAAGCAACCGAGGAAATTTCCAGAAAAATCGAAGAGGAATTAAAAATCAAAACCCATATTCCTGAGCTGGGAGAAACTTTAGCCATTGAAGGTGAAAGGGTTTTATTTGCTGAGAAGGTAGAAGTAGACAGAAGAAATAGAGAAATTAGAGAATTGGAGGAGGGCATAGAAAAATTAAAATTGACCTTCGGGCCATTACTACAGAGATTGGGATACAAGGCTAATAATAGTGTAGACAGTGAGAAGTTAGTTAAGATTAAAAATAAGCTGATTGAACTACACAAGGATATACTAGATTTAAATATGATGCTTACTGAGGCAAAGGGGAAAAAAGAGGAAAAGTAAAGCTTAAAATAAGGAGCGAGCCCCAAGAACAGACTTAGGACTCGCTTTTTTATCACTCCCTTAACTGGAGCAAGCCAAAATTAAAGAATAGAATTAAGTTTTTCTTGAATTATTGGCTTTGGTGCTACGCCTACGATACGATCGGCCTCTTGCCCATCCTTAAAGATTATCAGGGTAGGTATACCCTGAATACCATATTGAGCAGCAATGTATTGGTTCTCATTGGTATTTAATTTGCATACTTTTAGTTTGCCTTCATTATTTTCAGCTAGCTCTTCGACTATCGGGGATACCATCCTACAGGGCATACACCAGGGAGCCCAAAAATCTACCAATACAGGGATGGAAGATTCTAAAACCTCCTGTTGAAAGTTTTTTTCATTTACCTCTATTTCTAATGATTTGTTATTTCCCATCGTTTCTTTCCTCCCTTTTTATTTTTGATGAAAAATTTTAGTAATTAATTCTAACCCTTCTTTTATTAGTTCAATTTCTCTTACTGAGAATTTTTTTCTGATTCTTTTTTCACAATTATTTCTTTCCTGCTCGATCTGTTTTTTAATTTTTACTCCGTTAGAGGAAAGAGATATAACGAATGACCTTCTATCATCAGGATTGACCATTCTTAATAGGTAACCCTTTCTAACCAAACTGTCTATTATTCGACTGCCCCGGGAAGGAGACAGACACATCTTTTGGGATAAAGCGTTACAGGTTATTCTTTCTTTTATATCAATTTCCATAATTCCTTTGTATTCTGCCAAAGAAATATTACAAATAGTTCGTATTTGTTCCTCATCTTCCATACATCCCTTTTTTAATTCAATTATAAGATCTATTAAACTTTTTTCCATTCTGCCATCAACCTCTATGCTATTAGCAATATTTGCTTTTAGCAATTATAAAGGATTAAATTTTCTTTGTCAAGTATTTTTAAAAAGATTTTAAATTTTATTTTCGAGGCAAGAAGTTTGAAAGAATTTATAATCTTTGAATAGATTTGAAAAAATTTATAAAACAATTTATTCTAATAAGAGGAAATCCAGAAAATTCTTTTCTAATATTCTAAAGTATAGCGAGTTCGCGTAGGCTCTCCTTTGTCATTGCGAGGAGTGAAACAAGCCCGCCCCTGTGAAAACAGGGGAAGCAATACTGAGTGCCACCCCACGCTCCCTGCGGTCACTCGCAATGATATGATTATTATGATTATAGTGTATAATTATTCTAGCGTTTAAGAAGTAGGAGTGTATTGCCATACATTCTATTATAATTGGTCAATCGGTGAATTGGTAAATTAGCCGGCAGACTGGCCGACCGGTTAAATAGAGGTTTCATAATGTTTAAAAAAGAGAAAAATCAAAAACTTAATTTAAAAATCAAAGACAAAGATATAGACCCGGGAGCTTTGTTTATAATACAGAGATTAAATGATTTGGGTTATGAGGCCTTAGTAGTAGGAGGCTGTATTCGCAATCTTGTAATGAGACAAGAAGCCAACGATTGGGATGTTGCTGCCAGGGCAACAACAGAAGAAATCACCGAGGTTTTTAGGGATTATAAAGTTGTTCCTGTGGGTAGGAAATTTGGGACTGTTACTCTGGTTATAAATCATATTAATTATCAGGTAAGCACTTTTAAAAGATCTAAATCAGCATATGGCCCAAATATATTTGAAGATTTGAGACACCGAGATTTTACCATTAATGCCTTGGCCTGGAAAGAAAAAGAGGGAGTTTTAGATTATTTTAGTGGATTAATGGATATCCAACATAAGCTGATAAGAGGAGTAGAAGATCCTGTAGAAAGGATAAAGGAAGATCCCCTGAGAATGTTAAGGACAGTAAGATTGGCTTGTGAGCTTGATTTTAAAATAGAGAAAAACACATTAGCAGCAATACATAAAAATAGTGGACTAATTCAAAATATTAGTCCGGAGAGGATCAGAAATGAGCTAATTAAAATATTAATAAGCAATTTCCCCAAAAGAGGACTTATATTATTACAGCAATTAGGTTTATGGTCTTATATTCTTCCTGAATGTCTGGATAGAAAAGCTTTTGAACATATTTTAAATATAGTAGACAACCTACCTTCGGATTTAATTCTTCGACTCTCTGCTTTACTATATCCTGGTTATTTCTCTTCTACTTCAAGAAGAGAAAGAGCTGCAGAAATATTAAAAAAATTGAGATTTAAGAATTCCACAATTAAAAAGGTGGGAATTTTGGTCAAGGAAGACTGGCAAGCAGATAATTTTTCTAACGAGAAGAAAATTAGAGAATGTATTTCTAAGATAGGAATTGAAAATATCTGGTACCTTTTGAAGCTGATAGAAGCAGATAGCAAGGCAAGCAACAACCTTATCGAGCTTAAAAAGGTAAAAAAAATAAAACAAAAAGTTAACGAGTTTTTAAAAGAAAAGCCACCGGTATCATTAAAGGATTTAACCCTAAATGGTGAAGATTTAATTGATTTAGGTTATCAGGAAGGGAAGGAGATGGGAAGAATCCTTAAAATGCTACTTAAGATAGTTATCGATAAACCAGAGTTAAATAAGAGAGAAATATTACTTGATTTTATAAGAAATAAAAAATGATAAATTCTTAACAAGGAGGAAGCCTTTTTGTGGACAAAAGAATAAGAAATAAAAAATTACAAAAAAAAGTAATGAGTGCGGAACAAGCAGCAGAGCTAATAAAGAACGGAATGACCGTGGCCACCAGCGGTTTTACTCCAGCAGGATACCCCAAAGCAGTCCCCTTGGCTTTGGCCAAGAGAGTCAAAAAGAGCAAAGAAAAACTTCAAATCAGTCTGCTGACCGGTGCCTCGGTAGGCGAAGAATTAGACGGTGCTTTAACTGAAGAGGGTATAATTATTCGACGTTATCCTTATCAGACCAATAAAGCATTAAGAAATAATATCAATAAGGGTGAAATTTTCTATTCTGATATCCATCTTAGCCATTTTGCCCAGCAGATTCGCTATGGTTTTTTTGGCGAAATTGATTTGGCAATAATTGAGGCAATTGCCATAGATGAGGAAGGGAATATCATTCCCAGCACTTCCATTGGTGTTTCCCCAACCTTTATTGATAGAGCAAAAGCAATAATAGTGGAAATTAATAATAGTCAGCCTTTAGAACTGGAAGGGATTCACGATATCTATCAGCCTAAAGATCCTCCTTATCGCTATCCCATCCCTCTTATAAAACCCGAGGATAGAATCGGAACACCCTATATTCCTACTGATCCCAAAAAGATTCAGGCTATTGTAATAACTGATACTAATGACCAGTCATCTCCACTAGCTCCTATAGATAAAAATAGTGAAAAAATTGCTAGTTATATAGTCTATTTTTTAAAAAATGAAGTTAAGCATAATAGATTGCCCCAAAATCTTCTCCCCCTACAATCAGGAGTAGGGAGTGTAGCTAATGCCGTTTTGGCAGGATTATTAGATTCACCTTTTAAAGATCTCGATTTTTATTCTGAAGTTATCCAGGATTCAGTTCTTGATTTAATTGATAGTGGTAAAATAAGAATAGCATCTGGAACTTCTTTGACTCTTTCCGAAGAAGGGCAACAAAGATTTTATAGTAATTTAGATAAATACAAAAAGAAGATAATCTTACGTCCGCAGGAGATTAGTAATAATCCGGAAATTATTAGAAGGATAGGTTCTATTGCAGCAAATACAGCCATAGAGGTGGACATCTATGGTAATGTAAATTCTACTAACATTATGGGAACTAAAATGATGAATGGTATCGGAGGTTCTGGAGATTTTACCAGAAATGCCTATCTCTCTATCTTTGTTACTCCTTCTATTGCCAAAAATGGAGATATTTCCTGTGTGGTTCCTATGGTCTCTCATGTGGACCATACCGAACATGATGTACAGGTAATAGTGACTGAACAGGGATTAGCAGATTTAAGAGGGTTATCCCCTCGGGAAAGGGCGGAAACAATAATTGATAATTGTGCCCACCCCGAATATAAACCTAAATTAAAAGACTACTACCAGAGAGCTTTAGAAAAGGGTGGTCATACGCCCCACTTAATTAAAGAAGCGTTATCCTGGCATAAAAAATTTTTAGAAACAGGTTGTATGAAGTAGTTGGAGAAGAATAATTAATTTTAAAAGATTAATCGAATTGAATTTTAATGTTTTTGCCGAGAAGAAACAGTAAGGGAATTCTCTAAAAGTATAAACTTTAGATTGTTTCATTTTTTCTTTCTCTTCTTCTAACTTTTTACTCAGCTCATATTTCAAAGGTCTTACTTTTTCTCCAATAAAATTATTTATACCCTTAATCTCTTCAGAAATTTTTCGTTTTTCAATAGGTGAAAGAGTTCCTTTAATTTTTTTAATTAATTCGGCTTTTATCTCAACCAGCTTCTTAATTTGAATTTTCTCTTTTTTAGCTAAAGACAATTCATCACTATATCTTTCCGGGTTAAATCCCAGATCTCTTATCTTTTTCTTTAAGACAGATATTTTAAAATTAGATGAACCCGGAGAAGATTTAAAATCGAGGTATAAAGTGCAAGAGATAACCAAAAAGTGAGGAGGCTCCACTTTAAAAAAATCTCTGATGATTTCATCTGTTACCAGGTCATACTTTGCTCCTCCCAGTCCATGGATAAAAAGGTCAGAAACAAATAAACGATTGTATAAAGTTAACAAAAGGGCTTTGGGTCTTATCTTCAATCCTTTTTCTTTGAGGATGGTTTTTAATGAAAATAAAGATTTCAAGCCGTTTTTTTCTATAAGAAATATTTTTCCATAAGAATTATTATAAAGATAGGCTTTATCTTGTTCTTTTAAAATATAAATTTTTCTTCGTTTGTCCCCATCTCTCCAGATCCAAAAAGGGGCTTCGATAAGATTGTCTTTAATAATTAAATTGGGAGAAGGATTTGCTCGATTTCTGATTTCAAATAACTTTCTATATTCATCCAATTTATTATTATAAATATTAGAAAATGCTTTAATGTTTTTCACAATTTCTAAAAAGAAGGAGAGGAACTCATCACTATTACAGATTTGAGAAAAGGGAAGTTCGAGATAGATCGGGTTAAGTTTATTTTCGAAAAGCCTGCGAGCCTGAGCGAGGAATTCTCCTAGATTGCCATCTTTATAATTTTGACTACACAGATAAAGAGAATTTTCAAGACATCGGGAAAAATTGATAAAGTTATTTAATATATTTTTATTTTCTAAGGGCTTGAGCTTTCCAATGATATCTGCAGTAAATTCATTAATTAATTCGATAGAGGGGAGAGGACATTCTTCAAAAGGAAGGTCCGGGGTAGTAGATAAAAAATTATTCTTTTCCAATCTTAAATTTCCTGAATCAGAGAGAGTGGGCAAGAAGAAGGAGAGCTCTTTACAGATATCATTCTCCAGGATAGTATTTAATCCGATGCATTTGTATTTATCTAAAAGGGAAGAGTTTAGGAGTTCATTTAAAAAGATATTTTTTATCCATATCCCGGGATGGAAGAATACCGGTTGATGACCAGTTTGGATGATGAATTGAGGAACAGGGCTTATTTTTGCTTCGATATAAGGGTCAAATTTTATGCTGAATCTTAAAGCCTCTTCCAAAATATTTTTTCGAACCTTTTCTCGTATCATCTCAAAAGGCTGGTTAAGAATTTTAAAGGAATACTGGCTAGAAATCTTCTTATTTTTTTCTAAAAGAGAGGGAATTTTATCCCATGAGGGGAAGAGGAAAATTTGCTTATTTTGAGGGACTTTAGGGCTTAATCTTTTCATTTATAAAAGTGCCTCTATATCCTGGATACCAATCTCTTCCCGGGAGATAAAAGGTTCAGCGAACTCTGTGCCAATAAGACTCCCCCAATAACGGTTAGAATTTAAAATCCATTCAAATAATTGATGGTCTTCAGGAGAAGGACCAAATTGAGATTCATAGGACCTTATTGCTTCTATCTTCATTTCCATTACTTTACTTATATCCATAATAAAAGAAGGTTTGATGTTTTGTTTAAGATGAGAAGAGATATAATAATATATTTTTTTTACATAAAAGGGCCTGCCCTTCATTTCTGTATGGGTGAGTTTTCCGTAGAAACGAGCAGCATCACATATTTTTGAGGTAGCAATATGATCAGGATGGGCATCTATCCAATAGGGAGCGAAGATAATATCAGGGTGAAGATTTCTAATGATTTCAGCTAATTCCTGACGAACTTCTATTTCATCCTGGAGATATCGATTGGGGAAATCAAGGGTAATCCTCTCTTCTATTCCCAATATTCGGCTTGATTTTACACTTTCTTTTTTTCTTATCTCGGGATTTCCCTGAGGAGTAGGCTCTCCATCGGTCAAATCTACTATAGTAACTTGATGGTCCGCCTCAGTAAATTTTAATATTGAACCACCCATCCCTAATTCCACATCATCAGGATGTGGGCCGACAGCTAATATATTAAGCATTTTTTCACCTCATTATCAATAATTTTTTGGTAGTATTTTAATCTTGTTTCAGGATTATCCAGATAATTTCCAAAAGTACGATTTTTATCTTTATAGATCATACTTACCGGCAATTCCTTTACAGTTAAATTATTTTTATAAGCCTGGACCCACAGTTGAAGAGGAAGGCCATATCCTTTTTCGGTTAATTCTAATTTTTTTAAACTTTCCACCCGGTAGATCTTAAAACCACAGAAAGAATCGGTTAAGCCATAGCTGGTTACCTGATTGATCATCCTGGTGATTTTACGATTAATTATATATCGGTCTTCAGGTGGAGTATCAATTTGTTTCTGGAAGGATAGATAACGAGAACCTGAGACTATATCAAATTTTTCTTTTTTAATCTCTTTAAAGAATTGAGGGATTAATTCAGGTTCATGTTGTTCATCACAATCTAAAGTTAAAAGATATTTATAATTATTATTCCGGGCAAAATTAATTCCGTCAATCAAAGATTTGCCGTATCCTTCGTTCTTTAAATGATTTATAACAATAAGTTTCCCTTTAATTTTGGAGCAAGAAGCAATCTCCTCAACGATATTTTTGCTTTCATCAGTGGAGCCATCATTGATCACCATAAGGTCCTCTGAGGAATATTTTCTTACCTCTCTTAAAACATTAAAAATATGTTTTTGTTCATTATAAATAGGGATAACAATAAGATTATCTGTTTTTGGCCGATTTTTCATAATTTCCCCGTTACTGCCCGTGCAATGGAGAAGGAGTGGTCATTTATTCTTTTCAAGATATTGATTAAGTCGAGGTGAACACCACTGGTCTTTTGAGAAAGTTCTACACCTATATTTAAGCGGTTGATATGAGTTTTGCGTAATTTTATTTCTAAAGAATCGATATATTCTTTCTGGTCAATTACTTTTTGAGCCATCCTCTGGTCCTGGAGGGCAAAAGCCCCTATGGCGCTGCGAAGATTATTATATATTTCTTGATGCATATTTTTAATCTCTTCCACCCCTTTCTCAGAAAATATAAGGCTATGATCTATCTTTTTTTCTATCAGAGGAATCAAATTTTTATCAATCAAGTCCCCTATATGTTCAAGGTCATCAACAATGTATAATAGCTTAAATGCCTCTCGAGAATTTTCCTCAGAGAGAGTCTCAAAACTTATTTTAGTTAAATATCTGGTTATCTCTCGAGATAGATTATCGACAATCATATCTTGCTGGTCAATATTATTTAATAATTTTTCATCATTATTAAGGAAAACTTGCATAATGCCTAATACCATCTCTTCAACAGTATTAGAAATTCGCAATATCTCTTTGCTGGCAAGATAGAAGGCAATCTCAGGGGTTTTGAGGGCGCCTAAATCTAAAAATTTTGGTTTTTGCAAGGATTCTACTTCTTCAGTTTTGGGGATAATTTTTTCTAAAAGTTTAGCGAGTCTTTCAGTAAAGGGGAGAAAGATCAGGGCATTGCCGATGATAATCAAGGCATGGGCATTAGCAATCTGTCGAGGGAGATTCATAGAAGTCTTTTGTACCAGGGCAATTATAGAGGAGGTAAGCAGGAAAAATATAATCACCCCACCAAGTTTAAACAATAAGTTGGCCCAGGTAACCCTTTTTGCACTTCTGGTAGCTCCGATACCGGCAAAAAAGACAGTGGAAGCGGAACCTAAATGTGAACCCAAAATTATAGGGATAGCCAGATTAAGAGATATAAGTCCTTGCATAGCAAGGGAAATGGTTAAACCCATAGTTGCTGTGCTGCTTTGAATTAAGCTGGTAAATAGAGCTGAGACCAGCAGAGCTAATAAAGGAATGTGTTCTAAGTTGGTTAATGTTTCTTTAAAAAGTGCGTGGTCTTTAAGGGGAGATACTGACTCAGACATCACCTTCATTCCTAAAAAAATAAAACCTATGCCCAATAAGATATTGCCTATGAATCTTTGCTTTCTCTTCCTCCCTAAAATCATTAACCCAAATCCAACAACAATTATTAAAAAGGCATAATCTGATATCCTAAAGGCAATTATTTGGGCAGCGAGAGTTGTCCCCATGCTGGTTCCCAGTAAGATACTGAGAGTCTGACTCAGGGTCATAATCCCGGTGTTTACCAAGCTTACCAATAAACTAGAAGCGGCGGTGCTACTCTGGATAGTAAAGGTAAGGATAATACCAGTGGACAGGGCGATTAATTTATTTTTGGACAGAGTGCTTAGGATTTGTTTCAGCTTGTTTCCGAAAGTATTTTTTAAGCCTTTACTGGTAATTTGCATTCCATACAAGAATAGAGCCAGACCGCCGATTAGACCCATTAGAACAAAAAACATATTATTCTCCCCACTCATTGTTATGAATTTATCTCATTAAGTTTTATAACTATTTTACATTTTATTATTTTTGCAGAGTAATTAAATTAACTAAAAGATATTATATAATAATTTATGTCAGTTTTTTATATAATACCCCGAAAGAGCAAATTTGTAAATTCATTTTTTGCTACCCCACTAAGTCTTACATTAACAATTTACTAACATACCACATGGCATTTGACAATATATAACCCATAGTGTATATTTAAAAAAATTGTAATCCTTTTTTAAAAAGGAGCCATCGTGTCCAGGCCACTGCCAACCTAAGAATCCAATACTCAAATGCTTTTTATCATATAACTTCCCAAGAGAACGAACCTAAGGATATACTTTAAAGATTCCCAAGATATAGAAATTATAAAATAGGATAACCTTAGGTTCAAGATGCAAATGCAACACTTAACTTTGGTATAATATGCCAAAAGAAAGGAGTTGCATATGGCTCATTGTTATCAGTTAAGTATTAATGAACGTGAAGAGATCAGCCTTGGATTAGCCCAAGGGTTAAGTAAAAACTATATTGCACTATCTCTTGGCCGATCACCTAGTACCATCTGTCGCGAAGTCAACCGTAACACTGCAAACAGGCAAGCCTACAGAGCGGTTAAAGCTCAACATCGTGCTAATAAGTTAAGGCATCTTGCCCGCAAAAGCCGAAAAATGGATATTAATATACCGTTGAGAGACTACGTTCTTTTCCACCTGGATCAATTATGGTCTCCGGAACAGATTGCCAAACGCCTAAAAATATTGTATCCTGAAAATATGAACATGCAAATTTCACATGAAAGCATCTATTCCTATTTATATGTTTTGCCGCGTGGCGC
>JAUWHZ010000020.1 GCA_030605615.1 Atribacterota bacterium
CCCGATGAGGGTGTATATAATAAAAAAGAAAGAGTAATTAAAGAGTTAGAATATGCAGATAGTATTTATAAAAAAATCGGATGTCCGATAATTAATGTAACCAACATGGCCATAGAAGACATTGCCACAAATATACTTAAAATTATCAAGGAGGAAAAATGAGTATGAAGAAATATGTCTATTTTTTTGATGAAGGAAAAGGAGATATGAAATCCATTTTAGGAGGAAAGGGTGCTGGTCTGGCAGAAATGACCAGAATAGGCCTTCCCGTTCCTCAGGGATTTACTCTAACTACAGAAGTATGTGTTGAATATTATAAAAATGATAAAAAATATCCTCAAGGATTAGAGGAGCAGATAGAGGAAAATTTAAAGAAGTTAGAACAGGTATCTAAAAAAGCATTTGGAGATTCCCAAAATCCTTTGTTAGTCTCAGTTCGTTCCGGAGCGGCTATTTCTATGCCTGGAATGATGGATACAGTTTTAAATCTTGGTTTAAATGATATTACCATTCAGGGAATTATTAAGAAGACCAATAATGAACGATTTGCCTTTGATAGTTATAGAAGGTTCATACAGATGTTTGGCAATGTAGTATTAGGAGTTGAACATGATAAATTTGAACACCTATTAGCGGAGACCAAAAAAGAACTTGGTGTAAAATTAGATACTGAAATTAATACTGAAGGTTTAAAAAGCTTGGTAGAAAAATATAAAGACTTAGTTAAAAAAGAAACTGGTAAAGATTTTCCTCAAGAACCTAAAGTTCAATTAGAGATGGCTGTAGATGCTGTGTTTAATTCCTGGAACACTAAAAGGGCGGTAACTTATCGTAGGATTAATAAAATTTCCGGTGATTTGGGGACAGCAGTAAATGTTCAAGAGATGGTTTTTGGTAATATGGGAGAAGATTCAGGAACGGGGGTTGGATTTACCAGAAATCCTTCTACCGGAGAAAAAGAAGATTACGGAGAATATCTTCTGAATGCCCAGGGAGAAGATGTGGTTGCAGGTATCAGAACACCTTTGCCTTTATCTAATCTCAAAAACGATTTACCTGAAGTATATGAAGAACTTATTAATATAGTTACACTTTTAGAAAAACATTATAGAGATGTTCAAGATTATGAATTTACCATAGAAAAAAGGAAACTTTACTTACTGCAGACCAGAGCAGGGAAAAGAACCGCCCAGGCTGCTCTTAAAATTGCTGTTGATATGGTAGAAGAAGGAATAATTACCAAAGAGGAAGCAATCCTAAGGATAGAACCAAATCAATTAAATCAACTTTTACATAGAAGAATAGATCCCAAGGCAACAGTGGAAGTAATTGCCAAAGGACTACCGGCTTCTCCGGGTGCTGCTTATGGAAAAGTGGTCTTTACCGCTGATGAAGCAGAGGAATTAGGAAAAGAAGGAGAAAGGGTAATATTGGTAAGAACAGAAACTACTCCTGATGACATCCATGGTATGGTAGAATCCCAGGGTGTCCTTACCAGCAGAGGAGGTATGACCAGTCATGCGGCAGTAGTGGCAAGAGGCATGGGGAAGGCCTGTGTAGCCGGTTGTAGTGTTTTAAATATTAATATAAAAAAAGAGATTATTTCTGTTAGCGATTTAGTAATAAAAAAAGATGAATTTATTACAATAGATGGTGGAACCGGTGAAGTATTTTTGGGAAAAGTTCCTACTATTGAGCCAAAAATGAGTAAGGAATTTGAAACTCTATTATCTTGGGCTAACAAAATAAAACGTTTAGGTGTATATGCTAATGCCGATACACCGGAAGATGCCCAAAAGGCCAGAGAATTAGGGGCGGAAGGAATAGGACTTACTAGAACAGAGCATATGTTTATGGAACAAGATCGATTACCCATTGTACGAGAAATGATTATGGCTGATACTAAAAAGAGTAGAGCAGAAGCCTTAAAAAAACTGTTACCTATGCAAAAGGGTGATTTTTTAGGTATTTTAAAAGTAATGGAAGGTTTACCGGTAATTATTAGACTTCTTGATCCACCGCTTCATGAATTTTTACCTAATTTAGAAGATACTTTGATTGAGGTAAATACCCTAAGACTAAAAAATGCAAATCCTGACGAACTTGCAGAAAGAGAGGCGTTATTAGCAAAAATAAAGTCTTTACACGAAATGAATCCTATGTTAGGTCTTCGAGGGTGTAGATTAGGTTTATTGTATCCCGAAGTATATGAGATGCAAATAGAAGCGATAATTGAGGCAGCAATAGAATTAACCAAAAAAGGCATCAAGGTTAAGCCAGAAATAATGGTTCCTTTAATTAGCCATGCAAATGAATTTAAGCCAATATGCAAAAAGGCAAAAAAAATTGCTAATGAAAAGATAAAGTCTGCAGGAGTAAAATTGGAATATAAAGTGGGAACCATGATTGAATTACCCCGGGCCGCTTTGACTGCTGATAAAATAGCAGAAGAAGCAGAATTCTTTTCTTTTGGTACCAATGATTTAACTCAAACAACTTTTGGAATAAGTCGTGATGATGCTGAAGGAAAATTTTTATTAAAATATGTAGAAGATAAAATTTTAGAAGAGAATCCCTTTGAAGTTTTAGACCGTGAAGGAGTAGGTAGATTAGTAGAATTAGGAACAAATTTGGGTCGAAAAATTCATCCTGATTTAGAAGTAGGTATTTGTGGAGAACATGGAGGAGAACCTCATTCAGTGGAATTTTGCCATTCTGTGGGCTTAAACTATGTGAGCTGTTCTCCTTTCAGGGTTCCTATTGCCCGATTAGCAGCTGCCCAGGCAGTATTAAAGGGAAAAAGATAATCGAGGTCCAATAACTAATAGAATAGAAGAGATTGATTAATATGTTATTAGAAATTCAATAATATCAAAATACAAAATAGGAAGGATAATATAACATGAAAATTGAATTATTAGTTCCTCTTAGTGGTATTGTTTCATTAGTCTTTGCAATATTTTTGTCCATAAGAGTAATTAAAGAAAAACCGGGCAATAAAATAATGCAAGATATATCAAAAATGATTGAACAAGGAGCTATGACTTTTTTAAAAAGAGAATATAGTGTATTAGTCTTTTTTGTTATATTAGTTAGTTCAATTTTAACTATAGTAAGAGGGCATATTACTGGTATAACTTTTATAGTAGGTGCTGTTTGTTCTGGTTTAGCTGGTTTTACAGGAATGAAGATAGCTACCAAAGCAAATACAAGGACTACCTTTGCTGCAGTCGAAGGAGGGGTAAGAAAAGCTTTAAGAGTTGCTTTTTCCGGCGGAGCAGTAATGGGTATGTCGGTAGCTGGATTTGGATTGTTAGGATTAGGCGGTTTATATTATCTAATTAGAGATCCCGAGATAATTAATGGATTTGCTTTAGGTGCAAGTTCTATCGCTTTATTTGCCAGGGTAGGTGGTGGAATATTTACTAAAGCAGCAGATGTTGGTGCTGATTTGGTAGGAAAGGTTGAAGCTGGTATACCAGAAGATGATCCTCGTAACCCGGCGGTTATTGCTGATAATGTAGGTGATAATGTAGGTGATATAGCGGGAATGGGCGCAGATTTATTCGAATCTTATGTAGGCTCAATTATTTCCAGTATGATTTTGGGTGGATTATTATTCGAAGGAATAAAAGGAGTTATGTTCCCTCTATTATTAGCAGCCTGTGGGGCAATTTCTGCCATTATCGGTACTTTTTTTGTTCAAACAAAAAGTGAAAAAAATTTGCATAATGCTTTAACTAAAGGGACTTTAGTCAGTGGTTTCTTAGTGCTCATATGTTCCGGCTTTATATCTAATACATTATTTGGAAGTTTAAATGTGTTTTATGCTACTACTGCGGGATTAATAGCTGGTATTTTAATTGGATTAATTACTGAATATTACACTTCATATCATTACTCACCAGTGAAATCAATTTCTAAATCTTCTCTTACTGGTGCAGCAACCACTATCATTACCGGGTTAGCAGTAGGGATGATAAGTACTACTATTCCATTAATTATAATTTCAGTTACCGTGCTAATAGCATATAAATTTGCAGGACTATATGGTATTGCTATTTCCGCAGTTGGGATGCTTTCCATTGTAGGGATGACAGTTTCGGTTGATTCTTATGGTCCAATTGCTGATAATTCTGGTGGGATTGCTGAAATGGCTGGACTGGATCCTAAAGTCCGGAAAATCACCGACTCATTAGATGCGGTGGGAAATACTACTGCTGCTATCGGAAAAGGCTTTGCCATTGGTTCAGCGGCATTAACAGCCTTAGCCTTATTTTCAGCTTATTGTAAATCGGTGGGTTTAGAAACTATAAGTATTACCAATCCAATAGTTGTGGCAGGAATATTCATCGGAGGGGCTATACCTTATCTATTTTCAGCTTTAGCGATAAATGGAGTAGGAAAAACTGCATCCTTAATGATAGAAGAAGTTCGCCGGCAGTTTAAAGAAATACCTGGCTTAAAAGAGGGTAAAGCTAAACCCGATCCTGCTAAATGTGTTGATATTAGCACAAAAGGTGCATTAAAGGAAATGATTCTACCAGGTCTATTAACAATAGTATCTCCTATATTAGTAGGTATATTTCTTGGACCAGAAGCATTAGGAGGATTATTAATTGGAGCAGTATTAGTAGGGGTATTGTTGGCTATAATGATGGCTAATTCAGGAGGAGCATGGGATAATGCTAAAAAATATATTGAAATGGGAAATTATGGAGGAAAGGGTACAAAAGTTCATGCAGCTGCAGTTATAGGAGATACAGTGGGCGATCCTCTTAAAGACACTGCTGGTCCTTCAATGAATATATTAATTAAAGTAATGTCTATAGTAGCCTTAGTTTTTGCTCCTTTATTTATTAGATAATTTTTTAAATCTGTATTCTCTAACAAAGCTAATTCCTTAAATAACTCAGGGTAAATATACTATGGTTAAAAAAGTTAATCGGGTTATATTGATAATTTTAGATAGCGTAGGAATAGGGGAATTGCCTGATGCAGATGTATATAACGATAGAGGGAGTAATACCCTGGTAAATACTGCTCAAGCAGTAGGAGGTCTAAGGCTTCCTAATTTAGAAAAATTAGGATTAGGTAATATTGATCGAATAAAGGGAGTAAGAGAATATAAAGATTGTTTTGCTTCTTATGGAAAAATGGCAGAGAAATCTCCCGGGAAAGATACTACTATTGGTCACTGGGAAATTGCGGGAATTATTTCAGATAAACCATTTCCCACTTATCCTCAAGGTTTTCCTGATGAGGTTATATTACCTTTTCAAAAAGCTATTGGAAAAAAAGTTTTAGGTAATAGACCAGCTTCTGGAACAGTTATAATTGAAGAACTTGGGAAAGAACATATTGAGACTGGATATCCCATCGTATATACCTCTGCAGATAGTGTCTTTCAAATAGCAGCTCATGAAAAAATTATTCCCTTGCCCAGCTTATATAAAATGTGTAAACAAGCAAGGGAAATTCTACAAGGAGAACATACGGTTGCGAGGGTTATTGCCCGACCTTTCATTGGTCAGCCCGGAGCTTTTATAAGGACTTCTAATCGAAAAGATTTTTCATTACCCCCACCTCAAAAGACTATATTAGACTTTGCTGTTCAATCTGGGTTTGAAGTGATAGGTATTGGAAAAATTAATGATATATTTGCTGGTCAAGGTATTACTAAAGACATTCACGCTAAAAATAATAAAGAAGTAGTTAATCAAATAATTAAATTTACTAAGCACAATCATTTAGAAAAGAGTATAATATTTTCTAACTTAGTTGATTTTGATATGTTATATGGTCATCGAAATAATGTAAAAGGATATGCAAAAGCCCTTGAAGATTTTGATTCCAGATTACCTGAAATAGTAAAAAATTTAAAAAATACTGACATTCTAATAATTACTGCTGATCACGGCTGTGATCCTACTACTCCCAGTACTGATCATTCAAGAGAATATGTACCTCTATTGATATATGGAAATGCCATAAAACCAGCCATTAATCTAGGCACCTTAAATAGTTTTGCCGATTTGGGGGCTACCATCTCAGATATTTTAAATATTAATCATACTAATTGGGGGAAGAGTTTTAAAAATCTAATATTTAAATCTTAAGGAAGAAAAAAAGGTTAAATAAGGAGAAAATATAATTGAGGTTTTGCGATTTAATTGTTAAAAAGAGAAATGGTCAGAAATTAAGCGAAGAAGAGATAAAATCTATGATTAAGGAGTTCATTGAAGGGAAAATTCCTGATTATCAGATGTCTGCTATGTTAATGAGTATCTTCTTTACGGGTATGAGCAATAATGAAATAAAGTATTTAACTATGGCTATGGTAAATTCAGGTAAAATTATTAACCTTAGCTCTATACCTGGTATAAAAGTAGATAAACATAGTACTGGTGGAGTAGGAGATACTACTACCATCGCTTTGGCACCAATGGTGGCTGCAGCAGGGGTCCCTGTTGCCAAGATGTCAGGACGTGGCTTAGGTCATACAGGTGGTACAATTGATAAGTTAGAATCAATCGAGGGATTTAAAACAGAATTAAGTATAGATAAGTTTATAAAAATTGTCAGAGAAGTTGGAATATCAATTATCAGTCCCACGTCCGATTTGGCTCCTGCAGATAAAAAATTATACGCACTAAGAGATGTAACTGGAACAATAGAAAGTATTCCTTTAATTGTAGGCAGTATTATGAGTAAAAAAATTGCAGCAGGTGCCGATGCAATTGTTTTAGATGTAACTACTGGAAGTGGGGCTTTTATGAAGGAGTATAAAGATGCCTTGAAATTAGGAAAAATTATGGTAGATATTGGATTAGAATTGGAGAAAGAGATTGTAGCAATAGTTTCAAATATGGATGAACCATTAGGTTTTGCCATAGGCAATTCATTAGAAGTTAAAGAGGCTATTGAAGTATTAAAAAACAGAGGACCAGAAGATTTACGTAACCTTTGTCTTGAGCTTGGTTCTTATATGTTAAAATTAGGTGGAGTAGTTAAAACTCCTGAAGAGGGAAGGAATAAATTGATAAAAATTATTGAAGAAGGTAAGGCATTTAATAAATTTAAAGAGATAGTAATGGCTCAAGGAGGAAATCTTCGAGTAATTGAAAATCCAGAATTATTACCATTAGCTAAGTATTGCCTTAAAATTAAAGCTGATAAAAGTGGATATATACAAAAGATAGATTCTCAATTAATTGGAGAAAGTGCTATGATTTTGGGAGCAGGTAGAGAAAAAAAAGAATCAGAAATAGATTTATCGGTTGGGATTGTTCTAAAAAAGAAAGTAGGTTGTAAGGTTGGTACTGGTGAAGACTTAGCTGAGATCTATTATAATAATTCAAAAAAATTAAAAGAAGCAAAGAAAAAATTATTATCTTCATTTACTATAAGTAATAAAAAACCAAAAAAATCGCCATTGATTTTAGCTACTATAAGCGGACAAGGCATTAAAGAGTTTTTATAAGAAGTATCGCGTATTGAGTATCGCGTTTATTTCCCCCTCACCCTAACCCTCTCCCGCCGAGGGGAGAGGGAATAATGATAAAATTTAAAAAAGAGGTTAAATTGTTGGAAGTAATTATTAGTCACCAAAGTACTGATTTTGACTCTTTAGCTTCTATGGTAGCAGCAAAGAAGATATATAAAGATGCTCTATTAGTATTTCCCGGTGCAGTGGAGAGAAATGTTAGGAAATTCGTATCAATATATGGAGATATGATAGAAGTAACTCCTCTTAAAAATATGAAAATGCAAGACATTACTAAATTAATAATAGTTGATACTCGAATAAGAAGACGAATCGGTTCATTTGCCAATATATTAAAAAAGAGAGATTTAGAAATTCATATTTACGACCATCACCCTGATACAGCAGATGATATTAAGGGGAATCTTAATGTAATAGAAGAAGTAGGAGCAACCACTACTATACTTTTAAAAAAAATAAAAGTGATGAATTTAGAAATTACGCCAATTGAAGCGACTCTTTTTGCTTTAGGAATTTATGAAGATACTGGTTCTCTAACTTTTTCGACTACTACAGTTGAAGATATTAATAGTATTTCTTATTTATTTAATAAAGGTATAAAATTAAAAGTTGTTGCTAATTTTATGAATATAGGCTTAAGCTTAGCTCAAAAGAAATTATTGAATCAGTTACTTCTTTCTTCTCAGGAAATTTTTTGCAAGGGAGTATGTATTAATATTGCTAAAGCTGAAATTAAAAGTTATACAGAAGGATTAGCTCTTCTTACTCATAAGTTGATAGAAATTGAAAATAGTGATGTTTTTTTTACTTTAGTAAAAATGGGAGAGCGAATATACATAGTAGGAAGAAGCAGGACAAATTCTGTAGATGTAGACGAAATATTAAAAGAATTAGGTGGCGGTGGTCATTTTCAAGCAGCTTCAGCCGTTGTTAAAGATTTTACTTTAGATGAATTAGAGAAAAAGCTTTTTAAAGTTTTAGAACAAAAAATTAAATTAGGAATTGTGGCAAAAGGTATTATGTCTTCACCGGTTAAAACTGTCAACACTTCAACGTCTATAGAAGAGATGGAAAAAATTTTACTAAGATATGGACATACAGGAGTCCCTGTTGTGGAGGAGGGAAAATTAAAGGGCATTATTACTATGCAGGAAGTAAATAGGGCCAAACGTCACGGATTTGGAAAAGAACCGGTGAGCAAATATATGTCTAATCAAATTATTAGTGTAAATCTAAATACTCCTTTAACCGAAATCCAGGAATTGATGATTAAATATGATATAGGAAGAATATTAGTTATTGGTAAGGAGAAAAAATTAGTAGGAATAGTTACCAGAACCGATTTAATAAGGAATTTGTATGGCGAATATAATATTCCCAAAAGATCATTTTCAACTTATATTGAAAGTAAGAGCAAGATAGATAGAGAAAAACCAATAAACTTGATAAATAAGATATTTCCTAAAAGGATTCAAGATATTTTGAATAAAATTGGGGAAATAGGCGATAGATTGAATTTTCCAGTGTTTATGGTAGGAGGAGTGGTAAGAGATCTCTTTTTAGAAATTAAAAATCTTGATGTTGATGTTGTTGTTGAAGGAGATGGAATAAAATTTGCTCGTAATTTAAGTAAAGAATTGGGAGGAAGAATTAAGAGCCATGAAAAATTTAGTACAGCAGTGGTAATTTTACCAGATGGTTTTAAGATAGATATAGCAACTGCTCGTAGAGAATTCTATGAATATCCGGCTGCTCTTCCTCAGGTTGAGTTAAGTTCAATAAAAAAAGATTTATATAGAAGAGATTTTACTATAAATGCAATGGCCATACAGTTAAATTGTAGAAATTTTGGAAAATTAATTGATTTCTTTGGAGGTCAGAAAGATTTGCAATTGGGAATTATTAGAGTTCTATATAATTTAAGTTTCGTTGAAGACCCTGCACGTATTATAAGGGCAGTAAGATTTGAGCAACGATATAATTTTAAAATGGATAAATCCACAGAAGATTTTCTTAAAAAAGCTATTGATGATAAATTGCTTTCAAGGTTAAGGAAAAAAAGAGTAGCAGAAGAATTAATGCTAATATTGAAAGAGGAAAATCCAGTAAAAGCCTTGAAAAGAATGCAAGAACTGGGAGCCTTGAAATATGTCCTTCCAGGGGTAGAATTAAATACGGATACAATTAAAAAATTAAATAGGGCAAGGGAAAATTATAATTTTTGGGAAAGAAATATGTCTGAGGAAAAAATTGAGCTATGGTTAATATATTTTTTCTGTATAGTTGCTCAATTAGAAAAGAATAAAATACAGGGAATGTGTAAAAAGTTAATGTTTAAACAGAAGACCCTGGATAAAATAAATTATATCCATTTAAATTTAGATTCGATTACAGAATTTATCTCTCAAAAAAATAAGTTATTACCCAGTTCTATCTACACAAAATTAAAAGATGTACCAAATGAGATTTTATTCTTAGCGATGATGGAAAGCAAATCAGATAATTCAAAAGATAGGATAATTAGTTTTTTAAAAAATTATAAAAAAGAGAGTTTATATATTTCTGGAAAAGATCTAATAAAATTAAGCATTAAACCTGGGCCTATTTATTCGCATATTTTAAGTAGATTACTTTATGCTCAATTAGATGGGGAGGTAAAAAATAAAGAAGATGAGATTAGATTTGTAAAAAATTATTTAGAAGAAAGGGACAAACGATAAGTAGATGTTAAATAATATATTTGAAATTGTTTGGAGTATACCGGCTGTATTAATTGCCATTACTATTCATGAATATTGGCATGGTAAAATTGCTTATAAATTAGGTGATCCAACTGCAGCAGAAGCAGGAAGGCTTACCTTAAACCCTTTAGCTCATCTTGATCCTGTAGGAACTTTAATGCTGCTTTTATTCCGCTTTGGGTGGGCAAAACCAGTACCAGTAAATTTTAATAATTTAAACCATCCTAAGAGAGATATGGTATATGTTTCTTTAGCAGGACCTATTGCAAATATATCAGCTGCTATTATATTTGCCCTTATATTAAGATTGAGTAATTTTTTTGTCTGGCAAATTACTTTAGTACAAGATACAACTTTTTTTAATCTAATTATAACTTTACTCAGGGGATGGTTGCTTTTTTTGCAAACGGGGGTAATAATAAATTTGGCTTTGGCAATATTTAACCTAATTCCTGTACCACCATTAGATGGATCTAAGATATTAATAGGTCTTTTACCTTGTTCCCAGGCATATAGATACGCCAGGTTAGAATCTTATGGACCAATTATTTTATTGATACTTGTATTAAGTGGTATAATTGGAAAAGTATTATTTCCTATCGTATTTTTTTTATTTCGTTTATTAGTATAAATACAGGTTTAATTTAGAAAGTTAAGGAAGGAGCACTTTAGATGAAAGGAATAATTTTTAGTGGAATGCGTCCTACAGGAAAATTACATTTGGGTAATTACTTAGGAGCTTTAGAAAATTGGGTAAAACTTCAGAAAGAGTATAAATGTTATTTTGGGGTAGTAGATTTGCACGCTCTAACTACTGATTATGATCAAGCTGATGAATTAAAAGAAAATATTAGTGAGATGCTTATAGATTGGTTTAGCGCAGGTATTGACCCTGAAAAGAGTACTGTATTGATACAATCTTATGTGCCGGAACACGCAGAATTACATTTGCTTTTTTCTATGATTACCCCTTTGCCTTGGTTAGAAAGAAATCCAGTTTTAAAAGAACAAGTTCGTGATTTAGGATTAAAAGAAAATATAAATTATGGTCTCTTAGGATACCCAGTTTTAATGGCTGCAGATATTTTAATCTATAAATCGAATGCTGTACCGGTTGGAGAAGATCAATTACACCATATAGAATTAACTCGAGAAATAGCCAGGAGATTTAATAATCTTTATCAAAAAATATTCCCTTTACCTCAAGCAAAATTAACTAAAATACCTCGTCTTGCCGGAATTGATGGAAGAAGAATGAGTAAAAGTCTAAAAAATACGATATCTATTTCTGATTGCCCGGAAACGATTAAAGAAAAAGTAAAATCAATGATAACTGATCCTCAAAAGATAAGATTAAACGATCCAGGACATCCTGATATATGCATTGTATTTAATTATCAGAAGATATTTAATCAAGATCAATATAAAGAAATATCTATAGGATGCAAATCAGCAAAATTAGGATGTGTAGAATGTAAGAAAATATTAGCTCAGACTTTAGCAAATAAATTTGAGGGATTTAGAGATAAAAGAAAATATTTTGAAAAAAATCCAAAAATAATTAGAGAAATTGTAATTGAAGGAAGTAAAAAGGCCAGAAATATTGCCAAAAAAACTCTTGAAGAAGTAAAAAAGGCTATGAAAATAGATTATGAGTAATAAAGATATAAATTTTAAAATAAAATATGATAATTTTGAGGGACCTATTGATGAGTTAGTAAAAAGAATAAGAGAAAATATAATAGATATTGACCAGGTACCTATTGTTGATATATTAAAGCAATATTTAGAATATATTCTTGAAAATAAAAGTATTATTGACTTAAACACTTCCAGCAAAATTATTACTGATGCAGCACTAATATTAAAAATAAAATCAGAACATCTCCTGCCAAAAATAGAAAATAAAAATATTGAAGAGGAGGATGAAGAGGACAATAATTTTATAATTTCAGGAGATAAAAATATATTTTTACAAGAATATAATAAATATAAGAAGGTAGTTGAGCACTTAAAAGAAAAAGAAGGCAATCAAAGTAACATATATTTTCCTATGATTGATAAAAAATTAAAAGAAGATAATATAGAAATCCAAAAAGTTGATTTAGCGGATCTTTTAAACGCCTTAGAAAAAGTATTACTAAATGAAAAAAAGAAAGAATATTTGCCGGTTAAAAAAAGATCTTTTACTGTTGCTGCAAAGATGGAAGAAATAATTGATCTATTAAGGAATAATAAAAGTGGAACATCTTTTAATTATTTTATGGAAATAACTCAAGGTAAGTCGGAAATTATTGTCACTTTCCTTGCTTTGTTAGAACTTATATATTTAAAGAAAATTAATTGTTATCAAAATAAAAACTTTGGCAAAATCATATTTTGTATGAAAGGAGATGCTTTAAATTCAAAGAAGAATTAAATAATTATTCTAAGTGGAAAAATATAATCGAATGCTTATTATTAGTATCTGATAACCCTTTAACTGTAAAAAAGATAAAAGAAATTACTGGTCTTGAAAAAAAAATTATTAATTTTTTAATTAAAAAATTAATATCTGATTACCAAGATTCTGCTCGACCTTTCAAGATATATGAAATTGCAGGAGGATACAAATTAGGGACTAAACCTCGATATTCTCTTTGGGTAAAAAAAATTTCAGAGAATAGAAAAAAATATCATATTTCTAAAGCTGCCATAGAAACATTGGCTATTATTGCCTATAATCAACCGATAACCCGTTTAGAAATTGAAAAGATAAGAGGCGTAAATTGTTCAGGTGTATTATTTAATATATTAAAACATAAATTTATAAAAATAAGTGGGAGAAAAAAAGTCCCGGGAAACCCATTAATTTACAAAGTTACAGATACATTTTTGATACATTTTGGTTTAAAGAAACTTTCTGATCTTCCCAAACTAACCGAAATTGGAATTAGCTGATATGTATGAAAGATTACAAAAATATTTAGCAAGAGCAGGAATTGATTCTCGAAGAAGATGTGAAAAACTTATTATTCAAGGTTATGTGCGGATAAATCATTCAGTTATTACCAAATTAGGAACAAAAGTAGACCCCCAGAAAGATATTATAGAAGTAAAAGGTAAATTAGTAAAATTTATAGAAAAAAAGAAATATACTTATATATTACTAAATAAACCTAAAGGGTTTCTAACTTCTTTACATGATCCTTATAATAGACCTACTATTTTAGAGCTATTAAAAGACATAAACAAAAGAGTTTATCCGGTTGGCCGCTTAGATTTTAACTCAGAAGGATTATTGCTTCTAACAGATGATGGGGAATTAACTTATGCTCTAACTCATCCCTCAAAAGAAATTGAAAAAACTTATATTATTAAAGTGAAAGGGAATCCATCTTTAGAAAAGTTAAAATTATTATCTAAAGGGATAATACTTAAAAATGGTTATAAGATTTTACCTTGCAAGATCTATTTATTAAAAATTACGAATGGTAATGCAATTTTAAAAATAAAATTAAAAGAAGGGAAAAAAAGACAAATAAGGAAAATGGGTAAATATATTGGTCATTCTGTCTTAGAATTAAGAAGGGTTCAGATAGGACCAATTTATTTAAAAGGAGTGAAACCAGGAGAATATAGATATTTAAATAGACAAGAAATTAATAGTTTAAAAAAGCTTTTATATAATTAATGATGTAATCTAGTAAATTTTTAAGGATTAGGTAAGTTAATGAAAAAAGATAATTTAATAATTGCTATAGATGGGCCTTCTGCTGTAGGTAAGAGCACTATTGCTAAACTAATAGCACAAAATTTAGGCTATTTATACATTGATACTGGAGCAATCTATAGAGCAATTACCTGGAAAGTTTTACAAAAAAATATTGATTTAAACAATAAAGGCTTGGTCTCAGATCTTGTTTCAAAGATTCATATTTCCATAAAAAAAATATATCGTAACTTTAAAAATTATTATTGCATTTTTGTCAATGGAGAAGATGTAACGGAAGAAATACGTAATCCAAAAATTGACCAAAATGTTTCTCTAATAGCTAAATTACCTAAAGTTAGAAGACAATTAATTGCTCTGCAAAGAAATTTAGCGAAAAATGGTTGTATCGTGATGGAAGGCAGAGATATTGGTTCGATAATTTTACCTTATGCCGATATAAAATTATATTTCACTGCTTCTGAGGAAGAAAGGATTAAAAGACGATATCAGGAGCTTAAAAATAAAGGATATAAAATAAGCTATAAAGAAGTTAAAGAACAAATAATACAAAGAGATATAATTGATAGTAACAGAAAATATGCTCCCTTAACCAAAACAAAAGATGCTATTCTAATCGAGTCTACTAATAAAACTATTGAAGAAGTTAAAAATGAGATTTTGGAAATAATAGAAAAATATAGAAAGAGTGAAAAACAATAAATTGAAAATAATATTATCTAAAAAAATGGGATTTTGCTTTGGGGTAAAAAAATCTGTAGACCTGGCAAAAAAGAATATTGAAACAAGTGAAGGAAAAATATATATGTTAGGTCCGATAATAAATAACCCTCAAGTAATTGAATATTTTAAAAAAGAGGGGGCAAAGGTTGTAAATGACTTAGATGAAATACCTGAAAAAAGTACGGTTATAACCAGAGCTCATGGCGTTTCTCCACTCGTCCTCCATCAAGCTCTCAAAAAAAAGTTATCTATAATCAATACTACCTGTCCATATGTGAAAAAAGTACAGGAAATTGCTGCTTATTTAAATAAAAATGGTTATTATATAGTTATTTTTGGTGATAAAATACACCCTGAAATATTAAGTTTATTAGATGTTATCCATAATAATGCCATAGTGGTTAGTACTATTTCTGAAATAAGAGAAATAAGCTATCAGAAAAAAATTGGTTTTATTTCTCAGACTACAAAAAATATTTATGATTTTAAAAAATTATCTTTTGCTTTATTAGATAAAACTGAAGAATTAAGAGTATTTAACACTATATGTAAAGCTACAACCGAAAGACAAAGGAGTGTTCTTGAATTAGCAAAACAAGTGGATATAATGATAGTAATTGGAGGGAATAAAAGCGCTAACACTTCTCGTTTGGCAGAAATATGTCAGAATCAGGGAGCAAAGACATACCATATTGAAACAAAGAATCAAATGAAATACGAATGGTTTCATCCTGAAGATAAAGTAGGAATTGCCAGCGGTGCCTCTACTCCTGATTGGGTGATTAATGAAGTTATAATGAAACTTAGAGATTGGTATGCCTAATTACTTTTTTTACCTTGCCAGCTTTTAAGCATTTAGTACAAACATTGATTGTTTTGTTAGTATTATCAATACGCACTTTTACTTTTTGAATATTGGGATGCCACATTCTTTTAGTAACTCTGTGTGAATGACTTATTTTATTTCCAAATTGTGGGCCTTTACCACAAATATCACATTTTGCCATTTTATTTCGTCCTCCTGCCTTCTAAATAAATAATCAACGTTTCACATTTTATCATATTATAGAGAGCCTTGGCAAGTGATAATTTAAAGTTTATAATAAGAATAGCGTAGAGCGTTTAGCGTATAGAAAAGGGGGAGAACGAAAATTATAAAAATTGTTGCTGGGAAAAACAAGGGCAATAAATTAAAATCTCCAAAGGATTTATCCATTCGTCCTACTTCTCAAAAAGTAAGAGAAGCTTTATTCGATATTATTGGAACATCTATCCAGGGAGCCTGTTTTTTAGATTTATTTTCAGGAACTGGCGCAGTAGGAATTGAAGCCTTGAGTAGGGAAGCAAAAAAGGTAGTATTTATTGAAAAAGAATTAAAATGTGTAAAAATTATAAAAGAAAATTTAGAAAAGACTAAAAACTGTCAAAATGCAATAGTTTATAAAATGGATTATTTGTCTGGTTTGAAATTATTAGCCAAAAAAAACTATCTGCTGGATTATATCTTTCTTGATCCACCTTATAATATGGGTTTAGTAAATATTTCTTTATCAGAAATATCAAAGTTGCCCATCTTGAATAAAAATAGTCTAGTAATTGCCCAACATTATAAGAGAGAAGTAGTAAATGATAACTTAAATAGTTTAACATTATTTAAACAAAAAATATATGGAGAATGTTGTTTATCTTTCTTCAATTGTGTTAATATAAAACATTACTAATTTTTAATTGAAAGATAAACGAAGAATATACAATTTTTTTAAATAGAAAAATTTATTTTAAAATTAAAAGGAGGAAAAGATGAAAATAGCTGTTTATCCTGGTAGCTTTGACCCCATTACTAATGGTCATCTTAATATTATTGAAAGAGCAATAAATATTTTCGATGAATTAATTGTGGCAGTGGCAATTGATACCAATAAGTCTACCTTATTTTCTGCACAAGAAAGAACAGATATGATAAAAGAGGTAACTAAAAATATAGAAAAAGTAAGAGTACAATCATTTTCAGATTTATTGATAGATTTTATGAAAAGAAATAATGCTAATATTATAATTAGGGGAATGAGAGCTATCTCTGACTTTGAACATGAATCACAATTAGCTTTAATGAATAAAAAATTAGCTCCAGAAATCGAAACTATATTTATGGTTACTTGTTCCAAATATTCTTATTTAAATTCAAGCATAGTAAAGGAAATCGCCGGTTTAGATGGCTGTGTCAGTCAATTAGTTCCTGAAATTGTTGAGGAGAATTTAAGAAAAAAACTTTTAAACAAAAGTATCTAAACCTTATAAACAATTAAGTCTTATCTCTTCTTTTAATTAGAATAATATTTATTATAAGATTAATTATAAAGAATGAAAAAACAATGCTGTATAATATTAAAAAATATTTTTTAATTATTATAATTGTAATTATAATTGTAATTAATTTAATTCCCACCGATTATTACCTTATATCTCCTGGTCAAGCTATTAATCTAAGTAAAAATATTATAGTCGAAAATGGAGAAAAAGATGCAAGGGGATGCTTTCTTCTCACTTCAACTACTATAGTAAAAGCAAACTTATTATTATATATTTATAGTTTTTTTGACCCTAATATTGATTTAAAGAATAAAAGTGAAAATATGATAGAAGGTGTGGATCAAGAAGAATATATAGATATAATGGAAGAATTAATGCGGGAAAGTAAGATGATTTCCAAAGTTGTTGCTTTAAAAAAAGCAGGATATAATCCAGAGATTTCAGGGAAAGGAATCATAATAAAAAAAATATTAGAAAACAGCCCGGCAAAAAATAAATTAATGCCAGGAGATGTGATCGTAAAGGTAAACCAGTATTCTGTAAGAACTATTGAGGAATTTTCAAATATTATTCAAAGTTATACCATGAATCAAATTATTAGGATAACCTTTTTAAGAAATAACTTAACATACTCCATATCAGTTCCACTTATTGAACTTCCTACTATGGACTATGGTGTAGAAAGATTGGGTATTGGCATGTATGCCACTACTTACAATCTTCAATGTAAATTTCCTATAAAAATTGAAATTGATTTAGATAAAATAAAGGGACCTTCCGCTGGATTAATGATCGCTTTGGAGATACTAAATCAGTTAACTGAAAATGACTTAAGCAATGGTTTGATGATTGCAGGTACAGGGAATTTAAGTGTTGAGGGAAAAATAACTGAAGTAGATGGAATTAAGCAAAAGATTATTTCTGCTTTAAAACAAAAGGCTGATATATTTTTAGTCCCCAAAGAAAATTATCAAGAAGCTCTTAAATTTAATCAAAGTATAAGAGTTATAGCGGTGGAAAATTTTGATGATGTAATAATGAAATTGATAAAACTATGAAAATAAAAAAAATACTAAAGTATAAAAAAATTTAATTATCTTTGATAATTATGTTATGAGTAAAATCAAATCGAGCTACCTTATCTTTTGTTTTCTGGTACCCCAGGGTATATATATCAGTAGAAACAATATCGAAATTAAGCATTTTTAATAATATTTTTTGTTTATCGTTTTTGTGATAATTTATTTGTTTTATATAATTAGATAATTTAGTTATTTGGGGCAGAGTCGATTTCTTTTTAATAATTCTTAGCAAGGTTTTACCTTTTTTTGAGAACCCTAATATTCTTATATATAAAGGTCCATGGCTATTAAAAGTTGTTACATCATCTTTGGAAAGATTCATCATAACATGAAGGAGTATTCGTTGAATTTTAGTGCGGGTATATCTTCTTGTTTTGATTTGATTAATTAAATCCCCAATAGAAGAAGATTCAAGAGAAGCCCTTTTTATTCTATTTTCTAATCCTTCGTTTACTCCATGGATATGAGAAATATCTTCTAATGACATTCTTCTTAACAGAGCAAGAATATATTGTTCATAGGAGTTAATGTTAATAGGGTTTCTGCCTTCTTTAAATTCTTTCTCTAATATGGGATATATGGAGTGAGGAATGGTTGTTTCTATTTTGTTTTTTAAAGCTAAGAGATTATATTTAGGGGAAGTTATGCTCTTAAGTATTTCATTTCTAATAGAGGTAGCACTAGAAATATTTCCACTGATAGTTTTGTGATGATAACTTGCTCCTATTCTTTTTATAGGTACAGGAGTAATCTTGCTATTTAAATTTAATAAGTGCTTTATATATTCTAAAGCTAAAATATTATTGGGACAATTTAATATTTTGCTCAATTTTAATGGCGACAATTCTTTTAGATGGTCTATTCCGAATATTCTATGGTATTCGCATAGAGCCTGGGACCTGACTTTTGGATATTCATATCCATTTTTACTTTTTCCCTTTATAAGCTCTTTATATGGTTGTGTTTCAATATTCAAGAATTTGCTTATAGGATAAAGAATATCAAGATGGTGAGTTTCGGAACCAAAGCATAGATAATCTATGATCTGGAGTGAATCCAGTAATTTTACTGCACCGAAAGCAAAACCATTGGCATCTTGAGTAGAGAAGGCGAAAGGTATTTCTATTACCAAATCAATGCCTGCATTTATGGCCATTTCTGTTCTAACCCATTTATTTATAATTGCCGGCTCTCCCCTTTGAAGAAAGTTTCCACTCATAACTGCTACTACATAATCTGCTTTGGTTATTTCTTTTGCTTTGGATAGATGGTATAGATGACCATTATGAAAAGGATTGTATTCGACAATAATTCCTAATGTTTTCATATAATTTCTCGATTTAAAAAATATTTTATGCTATAATTATACAAAATTTATAAAAAAAATGATAGTAATATATTCGTATCGCGTATATCGTATCGTGTATTGCGTAAAGAAATAGAAATAAAGGTGCCAAGGGAAAAAAGATAGAATAAATAATAGTTAAAACTATTCTTTTCTTTCTCTAAATACCACACCAATGTTTACACTAATAAATATTAATTAAAAGAAGAACATAAATGAAAATATCTCAATTTATTCGAGAAAAAGCTCAGAAAAATCCCAAGACCATTGTGCTTCCAGAAGGAGAAGAACCGCGAATGATCAAAGCGGCAGAAACAATTGTTAAAGAGGGTTTTGCAAATCTTATTTTTTTAGGTAGGGAAGAAAAAATTAAATCTAAAGCAAAAGACCTGGGAATTGAATTTCCCGAGCAAATAAAAATTATTAATCCAAAAGATTCCGATAAAATAAAAGAATATGCTGAATCTTATTATCAATTACGCAAAAATAAAGGACTGAGTTTAGATGAAGCTTATCAATTACTTGAAAATCCTCTTTATTTTGGTGCATTAATGGTCTATCATAATGATGCAGATGGTTTAGTCGCGGGCTCAATTAATTCTACTGGAGATGTTTTTAGACCGGCTTTACAGACCATTAAGACTGCTCCCGGTATAAATATTGTTTCAAGTTCTTTTGTAATGGTGATACCTGATTGCCCCTATGGGGATAACGGAGTTATTATATTCGCTGATTGTGCGATAAATCCGGACCCAAATGCTGAACAACTTGCTGATATCGCAATTGCGAGTGCAGAAACGGGGAAAGTTTTAATAGGTATCGAACCGAAGGTAGCAATATTATCATTTTCCACCAAAGGTAGTGCAAAACATCCTTTAGTGGATAAAGCAGTTAAGGCTACTAAACTTGCACAAGAAAAAAAACCAGACCTACTTATTGATGGAGAACTGCAAGCTGATGCTGCCTTAATTCAGTCAATTGGAGAACGAAAGGCACCGAACAGTAAAATTGCAGGGAAGGCCAATGTTTTAATATTTCCAGATTTACAATCGGCAAACATTGCTTATAAATTAGTAGAAAGATTGGCTAAAGCTGAGGCAATTGGTCCAATATCTCAGGGAATGAGAAAACCAATTAACGATCTTTCTCGGGGTTGTAGTGCAGAAGATATAGTTAATGTGGTAGCTATTACCGTATTACAAGCAGGCAAAGTATAATGAATTACTTATAAGTTTGTGATTAATTTTATATATAATTGTTAAGTTTAACCGAAACTATAAAATTAGGAAGGAAAATTATATGATTATATTATCTTTAAATTGTGGCAGTTCCTCGGTAAAATATAAACTTTACAATTGGGACAAGAAAGAAATAATTGCCAAAGGTACAGTAGAAAGAGTTACCGTAGGAAATTCTTTTTGTATTCATAAGGTTAATAATAAAGAAAAGATAACTCTAAAACATAATTGTCCTACTCATAAGGAAGCTATAAAATTAATAGCAGACAGTCTCATTCATCCTGAGTATGCAGCCATAAAAGATTTATCAGGTATTTCTGCTATTGGCCATAGAGTAGTCCATGGTGGTGAAAAATTCTCTAAGTCGGTTATTATTAACCAAGAAGTTCTAAAAACATTTAAAGAGCTTGCAGGACTAGCTCCCTTGCACAATCCCCCCAATATTATGGGTATCGAAGCAGCCATGGAACTTTTACCTGATATTCTCCATATGGCCATTATGGACACTGCCTGGCATCAGACTATACCCTCTTATGTATACACTTATGCTGTGCCTTGTGAGTGGTATAAAAAATATGGGATAAGAAGATATGGTTTTCACGGAACTTCTCTTTTATATGTAGCCAAAAGAGCAGCTGTTCTTCTAAATAAAGATCCCTTTGAGTGTAATTTAATCAGTTGTCACATTGGCAATGGAGTAAGTGTAAATGCAGTAAAGAGCGGTCTATCATATGATACCAGTATGGGATTTACCCCCTTAGAAGGAGCAATTATGGGGACCAGAGCAGGAGACCATGATGCTGCCTTAGACTTATATATAATGCAAAAAGAGGGCTATTTACCCCAAGAGATGGATAAAATCTTAAATAAAAAAAGTGGGATATTAGGGATAACTGGAAAATATATCGATAGAAGAGATGTGTTAAAGGCAGCTTCTGAAGGAGATAAAAGGGCCCAATTAGCCATCGAAATGGAAGCCTATAGATTAAAAAAATATATTGGAGCCTATACTGCCGCCTTAGGAAGATTAGATGCACTTATCTTTACTGCGGGAGTAGGGGAGATGAGTGATATAATCAGAGCAAAAGTATTAGAAGGTTTAGAAATTTTAGGGATTAAATATGACCCCGAAAAAAATAGATTAGCCCGAACCAGAAATGCGGAGCTTGACATCTCCTCCGATGACTCTCCAGTAAAGATATTTATTATCCCTACCGATGAAGAATTAGTCTTTGTCGAAGATGTAGTCGCTCTATTAGAAGGTACTTATGATTTACACACTAATTTTAGATACACTTTTCAAGACCCAGATTACAAGAATTTAATGAGGGAGAAATCTTTTGAAAAGGAATGTAAAGAAAATCCAGATTTAGTAAAGATACAGGCTAATAAAAATAACAGATAGAGTAAAACAATTAATACAATATGAAAAATATTTTATATTTATTAAAAATAATTTGCATTTTATAGTAAGAAATAATATACTTTTAAAGTTATTAAAATATTAAATTGTGTTATAGCATAAGGAGGTATGCGTTATGCCCATGCCAAAAAGGAAAATATCTAAATCAAGAAGAAATAAAAGACGTACTCATTGGAATTTAAACGAACAAAATTTAGTTGAATGCCCGAGATGTCATGAGATGAAGTTACCCCACCGAGTTTGTCCCGAATGTGGTTATTACAATGGAAAACAAGTTATATCATCTTCATCGAAAAAAGAAAAAAAATAGTAGGTTATAAATATTTTTAAATAATTGAAAAGATTATAGATATAAAAAGTGTCACAATTAATTTTTTTAAATTGATGGTGGCATTTTTTATATCTATAAAAAATATGCTTGATTTATCAAAGATGTTAATGTATACTTACAATTAATAGTTACTAATAATAGGTACTATTAAAAAATATATAAAATAGGTAGATTAAATATGATAATTCAAAATTTAAGCAAGATGGAAAGACAAAAAAAGATAAAAGAATATCTCTTAAAGGACCCTTTTTTATCAGATAAAAAACTTGCTGAATTATTTAATTTTAGTGTACAGACCATAAGATTAGATCGACTCGAGATGGGGATTCCTGAAATGAGAAAGCGTATAATCCAGGTTGCTAAAAATACTTCTTCTATCGATAAAGTAAAATCTTTAAAAAAAGAAGAAATAATTGGAGAACTAATAGATATAGAGTTAGGCAAGAATGGAATTGCCATTTTAAAAACTACAAAAAGTATGGCCTTTAATAGAACGGGAATAATTAGAAGCCATTATATATTTTCTTTAGCTGATTCATTGGCAATTTCAATTATTGATGCGGAAGTAGCCTTGACCGGGATTGCTCGCTTAAGCTACAAAAAACCTGTATATGCTGGTCAAACTTTGGTAGCCAAAGCAAGGGTTGCTCGCAAAAGGAGCAATAAATTTTTAGTATCAGTTCATGTAAAGTCTAATCAGAAGGAAGTATTTACTGGAAAATTAATAATTTTTTCAGTTAAAGATAGTTCGAAAAAAGAAGGAGGTATAAATGAAAATAGCTATTGATGCTATGGGAGGAGATTATGCACCAGAAGAAGTTGTAAAAGGTGCAGTTTTAGCTTTAGAAGAAAGAAGCTTGGAGATTATTTTGTTAGGTAATGTAGAGAAAATTAAAGAAGAATTAGAAAAATATAAATTTAAAAAAGATAATCTATCAATTATTAATTGTAAAGAATCAATTGATACGGGTGAGTTTCCTTTAGATGCCCTACGTACTAAAAAAGATTCTTCTATTTTAGTTGGAATGAATTTATTAAAAAATAATAGAGCCAATGCCTTTATTTCTGCTGGAAATAGTGGAGCGGTTATGGTTTCTGCCTTATTAGAATTAGGACGTATTTCTAAAATACGTCGTCCTGCTATTGCTGCTGTTTTACCATCAATAAAAGGAAAAGTAATAATATTAGATGTAGGTGCCAATGTAGACTGTAAACCAGAACACTTACTCCAATTTGCCCTTATAGGAAGTAAATATGCAAAATATATTTTAAATATAAAGGATCCAAAAATAGGATTGCTAAATATAGGTGAAGAAGAAAACAAGGGAAATAAATTTACTCAAAATGCTTACAAAATACTAAAAAATGCTAATGTCAATTTTATGGGAAACATTGAAGGCAAAGATATTTTTAAAGGAATAATTGACGTAGTAGTATGCGATGGATTTACTGGTAATATAATATTAAAATCCTCTGAAGGATTAGCAAAAATGCTTTTAATAGAAATTAATAAAAAAATTATTAGTCAACTTCCGCAAAGTCAGGAAATGGGTCAACTACGACAAAATTTTATGGAATTGGTAAAAAGGACTGATTATACAGAATATGGTGGACTACCATTATTAGGAATAAATGGATTGTGTTTTATATGCCATGGCAGATCTAAATCGAAGACTATTAAAAATGCTATTATTAACGCTAGTGATTTTGTAGATGCAAAAATACTTGAGCACTTACAAGAAATTTAATAAGCAATTAATTTAAATAAATATATAAAGGAAAACCTAACTAATGAATAAAAATATGCAAAATGTCAAAATAATTGGAACGGGTTCTTATGTTCCTGAAAATGTTTTAACGAATAATGATTTAGAAAAAATGGTAGATACCAATGATGAATGGATTATTGCCCGGACAGGAATAAAAGAAAGGCGTATTGCAAAGGATAATGAAACTACATCTGATATTTCATCAAAGGCAGCATTGAGAGCCTTAGAAAATGCCAAACTTAATCCTGAACAATTAGAACTAATAATTGTCGCTACCAATTCACCAGATATGATATTTCCAGCTACTGCCTGTTTGGTCCAGGATAAAATAGAAGCCATAAATGCTGCAACCTTTGATTTGCAAGCAGGATGTACTGGCTTTGTATATGGTATGATTACTGCCTGGCAATTTATCGTTTCTGGTTTTTATAATAATGCTTTAGTGATTGGAGGAGAAACATTATCAAAATTTGTTGATTGGACTGATAGAAATACATGTGTGCTTTTTGGTGATGGAGCTGGAGCTGTTGTTCTTAAAGCTAATAAAACAGAGGGTATTCTCTCTGGCCATTTAAAAGGGGATGGTTCAGGAGCTGATTTAATAAAAATTCCGGCAGGAGCTTCTAAAAATCCTACTTCTCACGAAACTATAAAACAAAGATTGCATTATGTAAAGATGAAAGGGAACGGAGTATTTAAATATGCTGTTAAATATATGAAAAGGTCAACTATAAGTGCATTAGAAAAATGCAACATTTCAGCAACAGATGTAGATTGTTTTATTCCCCATCAAGCAAATATGCGTATTATTGAAGTTGTTGCCAAGGTTTTAGGAATAAAAAAAGATAAAGTTTTTATAAATTTAGATAAATATGGAAATACTTCAGCAGCTTCGGTGGCAATTGCTCTTGATGAAGCAGTAAGACAGGGTAAGATACAAAATGGAGATATTGTGGTATTAACTGCATTTGGCGCAGGTCTTACCAGCGGGTCAATTGTTATAAAATGGGTTAAATAATCTTAATGATATTTAAAGTAAAGGGAGTTGCAAAATAGATAGTGGTAAAAATTGCATTTGTTTTCCCAGGTCAAGGTTCTCAAAAAGTAGAAATGGGAAAAGATTTAATAGAAAATTATGAAGAAGCAAAAATATTTTTTGAAAGAGCTAATATGTCTTTAAAAGAAGAAGGTGTTGATATTAGTAAATTATGTTTTATTGGACCAGAAGAAGAATTAAAAAATACTATTAACGCTCAACCTGCAATTTTAACTATTAGTGTAATTTTGTTTAAATTACTACAAAAGTTTAATATTATGCCTGTTGCGGTAGCTGGACATAGTTTGGGAGAATATTCAGCTTTAGTAGTTAGTTCTTCTATTAAATTTGAAGATGCAGTGAAATTAGTAAGAAAAAGAGGCGAATATATGCAGAGTGCTACTCCAATAGGAACTGGTTCAATGTTAGCTATTATTGGCTTAAAGGAAGATGAGATAAGTAAATTATGTGAAGAAATAAGTAATTTAGGAATAATAGAAATTGCCAATTATAATTCTCCAACTCAAATTGTAGTTTCGGGTGAAATTAAACCATTAGAAAGATTGTCAATATTAGCAAAAGAGAAAGGAGCGAAAAAAGTAATATCCCTTAAAGTGAGCGCTCCTTTCCACTCGTCATTGATGAAATTAGCAAAAGTAAATTTAGCAAAATATTTGGAAAGGGTAGATATCCAAAATCCTCAAATACCGGTAATTTGTAATGTTAACGCTGATTATGTTAGAAACAAAGAGGAAGTTAGGTCCGCCCTAATTGAGCAAATGACTCATCCGGTAAGGTGGGTTGATATAATAAATAAAATGAATTCCGAGGGAATTAATCATTTTGTCGAAGTAGGACCGGGTAAGGTTTTAAGAGGATTGATTAAACAGATTCTACCCGAGGCGAAGGTATATAATATATTTGATTCATATTCTTTAGAAAAAGTGGTTGAAAAAATCAAGGGGGTCTTATAAAATGGGGCTATCTGAGAAAGTTGCCTTGATTACTGGATCAGCTCGAGGAATAGGAAAGGCTATCGCTCTGGAATTGGCTAATCACGGAGCGAATATAGTAATTAATGATATTTTAGTAGAGAATGAGATTAATAAAACTTTAGAAGAAATAAAACAAAGTACCAATAAAGCGATAGGGATAAGGGCAGATATAACCAAATTAGATGAAGTTGAGAGTATGGTGAAAGAGATAATAAATAAATTTGGGAAGATAGATGTTCTAATAAACAATGCTGGTATTACACGCGATTCTCTATTAATAAGAATGAAAGAAGGAGACTGGGATACAGTAATAAATGTTAATTTAAAGGGCACTTTTAATTGTTCCAAAACTGTGGCAAAATATATGATGCGAGAAAAAAAAGGTGGTAAAATAGTTAATATTTCATCAGTTATTGGATTAATTGGTAATATAGGGCAAGCTAATTATGCAGCTTCAAAAGCAGGAATAATAGGACTTACTAAATCCATGGCAAAAGAACTTGCCCTGAGGAATATTAATGTAAATGCTATTGCCCCTGGATTTATTGAGACAGATATGACTAAAAAATTACCTGAAAAAGTTAGGCAAGAACTGCAACAACAAATTCCCTTGAAAAGATTGGGTATCGTGGAAGATGTTGCTAAAGCAGTGTATTTTTTAGTTTCTGATGCATCAAATTATATTACAGGTCAAGTTATAAATGTAGATGGTGGTATGGTAATGTGAGAGGAGGTGAAAATTAGAATGGAAGCTATAGATAGAGTAAAAAAGATTATTGTCGATCAATTAGGAGTTGATACAAGTAAAATTACAGAGGAATCATCTTTTGTTGACGATCTGGGTGCGGATTCTTTAGATATAGTTGAACTAATAATGGCTTTTGAAGAAGAATTTGATGTTGAAATCCCGGATGAAGATGCAGAAAAGATTAAGACTGTTGGAGATTCAATTAAGTATTTAAGCAAATAAGAATATAAGTATAAATTCTGTATAAAATTATTTTTATACTTATATTTTTAAGAAATAAGTACTGAAAAGAATGATAAGAGATTAAGGTTAATATATATATAATTAAGGGTCGGATATTCCGATCCTTAATTAAAATTTAAATTCGAGTATTCATTTGAGGAAGGTAAATAACTAATGATTAATAGAGTAGTAGTTACTGGGGTAGGCCTGGTTACTCCTGTAGGAATTGGAAAAGAAGAATTTTGGCAGTCATTAATTAATGGAAGGTCCGGAATTGGAAAAATAAGTTATTTCGATACCTCCGGGTACCCTGCTAAGATAGCAGCAGAAGTTAAAGATTTTGATTATGGGAATTATATCTCTACCAAAGAAGCAAATAGAATGGATAAAAGTACTCAATTTTCAGTCGTTGCTACTATGTTAGCCATGGAAGATTCTAAACTGAAATTTACCGAGGAAGATCCTTATTCAATAGGAGTTATAATTGGTTCAGGTATAGGTGGAATAGGAACTTTTGAAAAGCAACATAAAGTATTATTAGAAAAAGGATCAAACAGAGTTAGCCCTTTCTTTATACCTATGATGATTTCTAATATTTCTGCAGGTGAAATAGCTATAAAAATTGGAGCGAAAGGACCTAATGGTGTTATTACCACAGCTTGTGCTTCAGCTACTCATGCTATTGGAATTGCCTTTAAGCTTTTACAAAAAGGGGATACCCAAGTAATTATTAGTGGAGGTACAGAAGCTGCAATTACTCCTATGGCCTTGGCTGGTTTTTGTAAAATGAGAGCCTTGTCTATTCAAAATAATAATCCTGCTTATGCTTCGCGGCCCTTTGATAAAGAACGAGATGGATTTGTTATGGGAGAAGGTTCGGGAATTTTGATTTTAGAAACCTTACAACACGCAAAAAAAAGAAATGCTAATATATATGCTGAGATATTAGGTTTTGGCATGACTGCTGATGCTTACCATGTTACTGCTCCTTCGCCTGAAGGTGATAGTGCCTCTCAGGCTATGAAAATTGCCTTGGAAGATGCAAAAATTAAACCAAGCCAAATTGATTATATTAATGCTCATGGCACTTCGACTCCATTAAATGATAAATTGGAAACTTTATCTATCAAAAAAGTATTTGATAAACATGCTTATAACTTGAAAATTAGCTCTAATAAATCTATGACCGGCCATTTATTAGGGGCAAGTGGGGGAGTGGAGGCTATTGCTACTGCTCTTACAATAAAGGAGGAAGTTATTCCTCCTACTATAAATTATCATTACCCTGATCCCGAATGTGACCTTGATTATGTCCCAAATAAAGCGGAACAGAAATTAGTTAAATATGCTTTATCTAATTCATTTGGTTTCGGTGGGCATAATGGAGTAGTTATTTTGGGCAAATATATGGAAGATTAACTATAACTAATAATATAAATAAAATAGTAAGGTAATGTAAAAATTTTGAAAAAAGAAAAAGTTTCTATATTAACAAATTTAGAAAATAAGTTAAATTATCAGTTTAAAAACTTAGAACTTTTCAAGGAAGCCTTAACACATCCATCCTTTTATAATAAAGCCGAAAAAGACAGATTAATTAATAACCAGAGGTTGGAATTTTTAGGTGATTCTGTATTGGAGTTAATCGTAAGTGAATATATTTATCAAAAATTATCTTCTTTCTCCGAGGGCGAACTGACTAAAATTAAATCAATTATTGTAAGCGGGCCTACACTTGCAAAATGGGCAAATCATATTTCTTTAGGAAAGTACATTGTTTTAGGGAAAGGAGAAGATTTGACTGGAGGAAGAAATAAATTATCTATTCTTTCAGATTGTTTTGAAGCTTTATTGGGAGCGATATATTTAGATGGTGGTCTTAAGAAAACAAAACTATTTATTTTATCATTTATAAAAGATGAAATAGAACTTATTACAAAGCATAATTATATAGAAGATTACAAGACTTTATTACAGGAAATTTCTCAGAAGAAGATGAAATGTTTGCCTAAATATATTTTAATTAAAGAAAAAGGACCAGACCATAAAAAGATTTTTTGTATTGAGGTAAAATTAAAAGAGAAGTCTTATGGAACTGGTTTTGGTGAGAGTAAAAAAGAAGCTGAACAAAATGCCGCGCATAGTGCTTTGAAAAAAATAAAAACAATATAGTGAGGCAAAAATGTTTCTTAAAGAACTTGAAATTTATGGATTTAAATCTTTTGCAAAAAAAATAAAATTCTCATTTAATTCTGGTATAACTGCTATAGTTGGTCCTAATGGATGTGGAAAGAGTAATATTACTGATGCGGTTAGATGGGTGCTGGGTGAGCAAAATATCAGGTCTTTACGAGGAAAACAGTTAACAGATATTATTTTTTCGGGAAATCATAATGAAAAACCTTTAAATATGGCAGAAGTATCTTTAGTCTTAAATAATTCAGAGAGAATTCTTCCCGTAGATTGGGAAGAAATAAATATTAAAAGAAGGATTTATCGTTCTGGAGAAACTGAAAATTTTATAAATGGAATTCCTTGTAAATTAAGAGAGATCCAGGAATTATTTATGAATACCGGGTTAGGGAAAAATGCTTATTCCGTAATTGCTCAAGGCGAAATAGACCTTGTTTTAAGCGCAAAACCTTCTGACCGACGTTATTTATTCGAAGAAGCTGCCTCTATTTCTAAATATAAATACGAAAAACAGAGAAGCTTAAAAAAAATAGAGGGAATGGATAACAACTTAGATAATGTTATTAATATAATTTCCGAAATTAAAAATCAATTAATAATTTTAGAAAAAGAAGCAAAACATCTAAATAAATATAAGATTTGTCAAGAGAAAATTAGGGATTTAGAGCTCTTTTTAATTTATCAAAAATATAATTTGTATAAAACAAATCTTTCAAAAGTTAAGAAAAATTTAGAGTTATGTGAAATAAATAAAGAAAAAATACTAATAAATATAAAAAAACAAGAATCAAAAATAAGTACTTTAAATGAAGAGTTAATTAATTTAAACCAAGAACAAGAAAAATATAAATACGAGAATTATGAATTAAAGGATAGAACAAAATCAATACAAAATGAATCTAATTTAATGTATCAAAAAAAGGATGATTTTGAAAAAAGATTAATTGATTTAAACAAAGTAATTGAAGATATTAACCAAAAGATATCTTTTTTAAATAAAAATAAAAAAGAAATAAATATTAACATTTTAAAGATAGATAGAAATTTAAAAGGTTTTAACAATAAGTTAAACGATTTAGAAAAAGAATTTAAGAAAAAATCAACATTTCTTAATTCAATTATCCTAACCAGGAATAATTTTAAGAAAGTATTAAAAAATTTTTATGAAAAAGAATTATTTTTAAAAGAGAAAGAAATAAAATATAAAACTACTTTAAATATTCTAAATTTGAATTTAGATAAGATTAGGGAAAAGAAAAAGTTATTAGAAAAACAACTAAAAGCAATGATTAAAAAAGAAAATGATTGCCGAAAAATCATAAAAGAAAGTGGAAAAAATATTAAAAGAAGTCAACTTGAAAAAAACGAAGCAAGAATAAAAAAAATTGAAAGTATATTAAATAAATTAAGATTATCTTTGGAAAAAGATAATCAAGGCATTAATTTAAGAGAAGAAAGAAGAGATATTTTAACAAAATCAATTAAACACTATTTAAAGATAAATGAAGATAAAACAGAATTATTTTATTCTAAATATAAACAGGAAAACCCAGATGGTATTTGTAAAAAATTAATAAAACTTATTGATTATATCCCCCAAAAATATGAGAAAATTATAGAAATTGCCTTGATGGAAAGCTTAAACTCAATCGTGGTTAATGATATATATTCTGCTATTAATATTATTAGTTCATTACCAAAGGATAAATTAAATGAAATAAAATTAATGCCTTTGGATTTAATAAAAAAAGCAAAAATACTTTTAGAAGATAAGATAAAAATTCATGGTGAAAATATCTGTGGTTTTGCTGATGAGTTGATAACTTATAATAAAATGTATCATGATCTGTTTGAGGTATTGTTAGGTAATATTTTAATAGTTGAAAATACACAGACCGCCCTTAATTTTTTTCAGAAATATTTAGGAAAATATAAAATTGTTACTTTGAATAACATGGTAATAGATTTTGACGGATCTATCAATATCTCTCTGAATACTAAAGATAAACAAGAAAATGTTTTTTATATAGAAAGAGAAATCGAGAAATTAACTGAAGAAATAGAAAATTTAAAAAACCAAGTAAGAAAAAATAAAAACTCTATCGAAGAATATGATAATATTTATAATTCCTTAACCAAAGAAATTAACGAAATAAAAATATTATTACAAGAAAATGAGGAAAATACCGTTAACAACCTAAATAATTTGAATAGGACCATTATCTCTATTGGTGAATTGGAAAAAAATTTAAAGAACCTTTCCAGTGATGAAGATAATATTTTAAAAGAAAAGAAAATTATTTCTAAAAGATACCGCATATTCGAAAAAAACTATAATGAACTTTCTAAATATATTACAAATATTAATAAAACAATAAAAACAGTTAATAATATTATTATCCAAAAAAATAACTATGTAAACAATATTACTAAAGATGTTAATGATGTTAAAAATTTTATTTTGTTGAATAAGGAGAAATTGATTAATTTAAGGGATAAAGAAGAAAATGTTTCTTCCTATATAGATGAATATACTTCAGACTTGGAAGAAAAGAAAAATAGTATAAAAAAATATAATAAAAATCTTGGTATGATATTAAACGAAATAGGAGAATATACTGTGCAGTTAAAAAAAATAAATCTCCAAGATTCTCACCGTATAAAAAAGGAGGATGAGTTAAAGAAGATCATCCAAGAAAAAACTACTATGTTAGAAAACTCAATTTATGAAAAAGATAAACAACAGAAACTGTACGAAGAAATTAAGGATAAAAAACATAAGGTAGAAATATTAGAAGTACAATATCAAGAAAAATATGAAAATATTGAAAATGAAGCTATAAAAAATTATAAATTACCTGTTGAAAAATTAATATCATATAGTAATAAATCATCTTCTCAAAAAGAAGCCAATCACGAGATTGATATATTAAAAGATAATATATTAAAAATGGGACAGATAAATTTTGATGCAGAAATTAGATATCAGAATCAATTAAAACGTTATGACTCCTTATGGGAAAAATATAATGAAATATATCAGGCAAGACGATCATTAGTGGAAATAATTTCCGAAATTGATCAAATTGCGTTAAAAAGATTTAAAGAAACATTTGATCAGGTAAAAATAAATTTTAATAATATATTTAAGAAAATGTTTTCAGGTGGAGAAGCAAAATTATTTCTCAGTTTTGAAGAAGATGTTTTGCAATCTGGGATAGATATAATCGCCCGTCCTCCTGGAAAGCGAACACAAAATATAGAATTACTATCATCGGGTGAAAAAGCCATAACTGCCATAGCACTTTTATTAGCCTTATGGAAAGTAAATCCGAGTCCATTTTGTTTTTTTGATGAAATAGATACTGCCTTAGATGAGGCAAATGCTGAAAAACTTGTTTTTTTATTAAAAGGAGAAGAGCTAAATCAATCACAATTAATTATTATTACTCATCAGAAAAGTACAATGGAAGCAGCAGATACTCTATATGGTATAACTATGGAAGAATCGGGCATTTCAAAATTAGTTTCTATTAAATTTCAAAACTAAAGGAAAATATTAAAAAATATTGAAGATTGTAGATATTATTTCTCATTTCAAAGATGGATTAAATAAATCTAGAAAAAATTTAGCTGATAAATTTGAATTGCTATTTCACTACTCGACCAATAAATCAGATTTTTTAGAAAGATTGGAAGAGTTATTAATATTATCGGATGTGGGAGTATTAGCAACTAGTGAAATAATAAACAAGTTTAGTCAATTAAATTTTAAAGAATATAAAGAAAATAATTTTATCTCTTTTAAGAAAAAATTAAAAGATATATTAATAGATATTTTAAATTCTAATACCCTAAAATTCAATGTTAATAAAGATAGATTGAATATTATAATGATAGTAGGGGTAAATGGTTCAGGAAAAACCTCGATAGCTGGGAAAATTGCTTATAGTTTAAAAAAGGAGAGTAACAATATTTTATTGGTTCCTGCAGATACATTCAGGGCTGCAGGAATTCAACAATTAAAAATTTTAGCTGATCAAGCAGGGGTAGAGATGATAAATGCTAAAGAAGGTGCTGACCCAGCTTCAGTAGTATATGATGGAATCAGTGCAGCTCAAGCACGTAAAAAAAATATTATTATAATTGATACTGCTGGCCGTTTACACACTAAAATAAATTTGATGAATGAATTGGAAAAAATAAAAAGAGTAATACAGAATGAGGCGCAGGAATATTCTTTAGAAATATTACAAGTGATAGATGCTACAATGGGTCAGAATGCTATATTCCAAGCCAAATCTTTTAACAAATCATTAGGCGTAACGGGGATTGTTCTTACTAAAATGGACGGGACAGCTAAAGGAGGAATAGTAATTGCTATTAAAAAAGAGTTAAATATTTCAGTTAAACTCATTAGTTTAGGAGAAAAATTAAATAATTTATATGATTTCGAAGCCAATAAATTTGTTGAAGCTCTTCTTGATTGACACTAAGGGTAATTTTCTATATACTTATAAGGGTATTTTTACAGAATAGGGAATGATAAGTGACTCAAATCAAGAGGAGTTATTTTTTTATGTTTGCTAATTTGACTGATAAATTTCAAACAATATTTAAAAGGATAAAAAATAAGGGAAAATTAAATGAAGACGATATTAAAAATTGTCTTCATGAAATTCGCATTGCCCTTTTAGAGGCTGATGTAAATTACAAAGTGGTTAAAGAATTTATTAGTGATTTACACACGCAAATAAAACAGGAAAAAATATCAGAAAGTCTAACCCCTGCTCAGCAAATTGTAAAACTTGTAAATAAAGAAATAACTAAAATATTAGGCTCAAAACAAAATAATATTATAATAAATTCAAGTCCTCCTACTATAATATTATTAGCAGGATTGCAAGGAACAGGCAAAACTACTACTGCGGTAAAATTAGCTAATTATTGTAGAAAAAAGGGGCACAATCCACTTTTGATAGCAACAGATATATATAGACCGGCAGCCATTGAACAATTACAAGTATTAGGTGAAAAATCAAATTTACCGGTGTTTGCAATAGGAAAAAATGAAAATGCTGTTAATATAATAAAGGCTGCTATAAAATATTCTACTAAAAAAAATCATGATATATTAATTATTGATACAGCAGGAAGATTACATATTGATGATAAATTAATGGATGAATTGCAAGAAATTGAAAGAAATATACCCCTTCAAGAGAAATTATTAATAGTAGATGCAATGGCAGGACAGGACGCAATAAATTCAGCAAAAGTATTTTGTGAAAAAATTAAACTGAGTGGCATTATATTAACAAAATTAGATGGCGACTCTCGTGGTGGGGTTGCTCTGTCATTAAAAGAAGTTTTAGGAATACCTATTAAATTTATAGGTTTAGGGGAAAAGATTGATAATTTTCAAACTTTTCATCCAGAACGAATGGCCTCTCGAATATTAGGAATGGGCGATGTACTAACCTTAATAGAAAAAGTTGAGTCTGCTTATAATAAGGAAGAGTTAAAAAGGTTAGATAAGAAAATAAAAAATCACAATTTTGATTTAAATGATTTTTACTTTCAATTAAAAAAAATGAAAAATATCGGTTCGGTAAATCAGATCGTGGATATGATCCCTGGTTATAATAATATAAAAACAAATATAAATTTTAATAAATTAGTGGATAAAGGGGATGAGTTAAAGAAAATCGAGGCTATCATAAGTTCTATGACCATTAAAGAAAGAGAATATCCAAATATTATCAATGGAAGTAGAAGAAAAAGAATTGCCCGAGGAAGTGGAACACAAATTCATGAAATAAATAGATTATTAAAACAATTTTATCAGATAAAAGAAATATTAAAAAAAGGACCGACAATGAGAAATATTTCTTTTAATTAAATTAGTCGTTATCGTATAAATCTAGCGTGGAGCGTATAGCGTTTAGCGTATAGAATGCAGTAACAAGTAATATTAATGGGTAATTTGTAAGGCACGATGCATTGTGCACGTAAGTGCCAAAGAATAAAGAAAGATAGATTCCCGTTTCCACGGGAATGACAGGTTAAAAAAATAGAGAAATAAAAAATGTAATAATAGAATGGAGGAAAATGAATGTCAGCAAAAATTAAACTTAGAAGGGAAGGCAGTAAGAAAAAACCATCTTATAAAGTGATAGTAATCGATTCAAGGAAAACTGGTGATGGAAAATTTATTGAACAGTTAGGATATTATCAACCAATTGCAGATCCCTATATTTTTAAAATTGATAAAGAAGCAAGTTTAAAATGGATTGAAAAAGGTGCTCAGCTTTCAGAAACAGTAAAAGATTTATTTAAGAAAGCAGGAATATTAAAAAATAAATAAGTTTATAGGGTGGTAATTTTGAAAGAACTTATTGAGTTAATGATAAAGGGGATAGTGGATAAACCTGATAAAGTAGAAATAAATCAAATTATCGGAGAAAAAACATCAGTATTTGAAATAAAAGCAGACTCTGATGATATTGGAAAAATAATTGGCAAACAAGGTAGAAATATAAAATCAATAAGAACCATTATAAATGCAGCAGCGCAAAGAGATGGCAGAAGAGTAATCATCGAGATAGTTAATTAATCTTAATTGATTTGCTTGATGGAGGGAATTCATTGGATGAGGGTTTTATTGTAGTTGGTAAGATAGTTTCAACCAAAGGGAATAAAGGAGAGATCAAGGTTATTCCTCTTACCGATTCGATTGATAGGTTTAAAAAATTAACCGATGTTTTTATAAGTAAGGGAAAAAATAAGAAGCAATTAAAGATAAATAAATTAGAAATTAAGAAAAATACTATTATTTTAGAGATAGCAGATATAGATAATATTGAGAAGGCCAAAATGATTGTTGGATCTTTTCTTGAGGTTAAAAGAAGTAATGCTATAAAATTGCCAAAAGATACTTATTTTATCTTTGATATAGTCGGACTTGAAGTATATACTAATGAAAATGAATTGCTGGGTAAAGTAGACAACATAATAAGTACTGGAAGCAATGATGTATATGTAGTTAAAAATAAGAATAAACAAGAAATACTAATCCCAGCTATCCGAGGAGTTATAAAGGATATCGATTTAGTAAAAAAACGAATTACCATTAATGTGGTTGATGGATTAATATGAAAAATAATTGTTTAGAAATTAATATATTAACTATTTTCCCCAATATGTTTAAGAGCTCTTTTTCCGAAAGCATATTAAAGAAAGCCCAAGAAAATAAATTAATTAAAATAAAACTAATTGACCTTAGAGATTTTACCTTAGATAAACATAAGACTGTAGATGATTATTCTTATGGTGGTGGTCCAGGTATGGTTTTAAAAGCTCAACCAATTTGGGATGCCGTAGAAAAAATAAAAAAAAATAGTAAAATTTCCTTGCCTTTAAAAATTATAATTACTTCAGCGCAAGGGAAGATTTTTGATCAAAAAATGGCTAAAGAATTATCTAAAGAAAAACGATTATTAATTATTTGTGGCCGATATGAGGGAATAGATGAACGTATCCCCAAACTCTTAAATGCGGAAGAAATATCAATTGGTAATTTTGTAGTTAGTGGAGGAGAATTGCCAGCTATGTTAATGGTAGATGTAATTTCCAGAATGATACCCGGAGTTTTAGGTAAAGAAGAATCTATGATAAATGATTCATTTTACAACGAGTATCTTGATTATCCTCATTATACCAGGCCGGATGAGTTTCAAAGTTTAAAAGTCCCTAAAATATTGTTATCAGGAAATCATAAAAAAATTGAAATGTGGAGAAAAAAACAGTCATTATTAAGAACTTTAATTCGAAAACCTGAAATTTTTTTAAATAAAAAGTTAACTAAAGCAGAGATTTGTTTATTGAAAGAAATAGAAAATAATTTGGAAGAAAAAGAATAGTACAATAAATTATACAAGAAGAATTATTTTAAAAAACAATTAGGAAGGATGATATTATATGATAGATTATATTAAGCAATTAGAGGAAGAACAAAAAAAAGAAGGAAAAAATATATTTGCACCTGGTGATACCGTTGAAGTACATCAAAAAATTATTGAGGGTACCAGAAAAAGAGTACAGATTTTTAAGGGAATAGTAATAGCTAAAAAACATAGTGGGAGCAAAGAAACCTTTATAGTAAGAAAGGTATCTAAAGGTGTTGGGATAGAGAAAATATTTCAACTTCATTCACCAAACATTAAAAAAATAGTAGTATTAAAAAAAGGAAAGACAAGAAGAGCAAAATTATATTATCTAAGAGAAAGAGTTGGGAAACGTAGCACAGTTAAAGAAAAAAGATAATGCAATGCCATTTCAAATTAAAAAAGGAATATTAAAAAAATCAGAATTAATTATTTACAAATATCAAAAGAAGATAGAAAAATTATTTTCAGAAAGAGTGAGATATTTTAATCTATGTAAGTATGAAGAGCAACTTAGAAACGAAGGGTATTCATTAATTGCTGGCATAGATGAAGCGGGTCGGGGATCATTGGCCGGACCGGTAGTTGCTGCTTCCGTAATCCTGCCAGGACAATTTTTTATTCCCAATGTAAAAGACTCTAAAAAATTAACTTCAAAAAAAAGAACAGAATTATATTATATTATCTTAAAAAAGGCAATAGATGTAGGTATTGGAATTGTAGAAGCAGACATTATTGATAAGATAAATATTAATCAAGCTTCGTTCTTAGCAATGAAGAGGGCTATTGTAAATTTAGAAAATGTTCCCGAATATTTATTAGTAGATGGCTTTAAAATCCCTCATGTAAAAATTTCCCAAATTCGATTAATCAAAGGAGAAGATAAAAGTATTTCCATAGCTGCCGCTTCTATAATTGCCAAAGTTTATAGAGATAGTATAATGATTAAAATTAACCAAAAATATCCACAATATTGTTTTAAAAAAAATAAAGGTTATGGTACGCAAGAACATTTTAAGGCATTGGAAAAATATGGAGCTACAGAAATACACAGAAAAACTTATAACAGGGTAATTACGATATAGATAAAATAGGTGATTAGAAATTAGAAATATATTAGGATTTATTTTTCAAAAATGAGCAATATAGGGAGAATAGGTGAAGAGGCAGCTTCTAAATATTTAGAAGCAAAAGGATACAGAATTAGAGAAAGAAATTATCGTACTTATTTAGGTGAAATTGATATTATTAGTGAGTATAGAGGTAATATCATTTTTGTTGAGGTAAAAACCAGGTCTTCTAATAAATTTGGATACGCAGAAGAAGCGGTAAATTCAATTAAGCAGAAAAAAATAATTAAAAATGCCTTATATTATCTGAATAGAAATCGTCTTTGGCAAATAAATTCCCGTTTTGATGTAATAATAATTAGTATTTCTAATAATAAAACTATAAAAGGTATAAAGCATATTAAAAATGCCTTTTGTCTTGATAGTAATAATAGCCCTTTTAATTAGTAAAGAACATAGTAAAAGTAGGTGTTTTTTTGTTATCTAAGCTATACAGCGCGACTATATTTGGAGTAGATGCCTTTATAGTAGAAGTCGAGGTTGATATTCGACCAGGGTTACCTTTATTTAATATTGTAGGATTACCAGATACGGCTGTTCAAGAATCTCGAGAAAGGGTTCGTTCTGCCATAAAAAATTCTGAATTTGAATTTCCTATGCAAAGGATCACAGTAAATCTGGCCCCAGCAGACATAAAAAAAGGGGGACCTATTTTTGACTTACCTATTGCTTTAGGTGTCTTAGCTGCTAGTGGACAAATTAAATCAAATCTATTAGATAAGCTTTTAATTATAGGTGAATTATCTTTAGACGGAAGAATTAAACCGGTAAATGGAGTACTTCCTATTGCCTTAATGGCAAAAAAATCAAATAAAATAAAATTGCTAATACCTAAAGCAAATGCTAAAGAAGCAGGAATAATTAAACAATTAGAAGTATTCACTGCTAGTTTGCTTTATGAGGTAGTAGAATTTTTAAATGGTAAAATATCCATAGAACCAGTATTAGTTAATACAAAAGATATTTTCAACAAAAAGAAAGATAACCAAATAGATTTTGCCGAGGTTAAAGGACAGGAACATGCCAAAAGGGCTTTAGAGGTAGCTGGGGCAGGAAGCCATAATGTGATTATGATTGGACCACCAGGTTCTGGGAAAACTATGTTAGCGCGTAGACTTCCCACCATCCTTCCTTCCTTAACTTTAGAAGAATCCATAGAAATTACCAAATTATACAGTATAGCAAATTTATTACCCCCGGATACCTCCTTGATTACAGATCGGCCTTTTAGGGCACCACACCATACTATCAGTAATTCTGGCTTAATTGGTGGAGGAAGAATTCCTAAACCTGGAGAAATCAGTTTGTCTCACAATGGAGTATTGTTTCTGGATGAGTTACCTGAGTTTTCTCGAAGTGCTTTGGAGTCTATGCGTCAACCTTTAGAAGATGGTATAGTCACTATTTCACGTTCTCTTAATTCTGTTACTTATACTTCTTCTTTTATGTTGGTAGCATCTTTAAATCCTTGCCCGTGTGGTTTTTTTGGTGACCCGGTTAAAACATGTACTTGTAGCTCATCTCAAATTATTAAATATCGTTCAAAGATTTCAGGTCCTTTATTAGATCGAATAGACATACATATCGAAGTCCCCCGAATAAACTGTAGAGAAGTAATGGAGAAAAATTCTGTAGAGAATTCTTGTACTATAAGAAAGAGAGTTGAAAAAGCAAGAGTTATTCAAAGAGAAAGATTTAGTGGAGATAGCGTTTTTTGTAATGCCCAAATGTCTAAAAAGCAGATTGAAAAACATTGTCAGATTGACCAAAATTGTAAAAATTTACTTTATAAGGCAATGGAAAAATTAAACCTGAGTACACGAGCTTACGACCGTATATTAAAAGTTGCTCGAACTATAGCTGATTTAGAACAATCAAGGAAAATTAAAATTTCTCACTTATCTGAGGCCATTCAATACCGTAGTCTTGATCGTAAATTGTGGTTATATTGATAATGCTAAATATTTTAAAGGTAGAAATTATTAATATCAAGAGGTGGTGGTATAATTATGTTAAGGAAACTTGCTCCCTCAATATTAGATGCAGATTTTACTTGTTTAGAAAAGGAATTAAGAGTATTAGAAAATGGAGGAGCAGATTTAATCCATCTGGATATAATGGATGGACATTTTGTGCCTAATATATCCTTTGGTGCTAAGATAATAGAATCTATTAAAAGTAAAACATCTCTTCCGTTGGATGTTCATTTAATGGTGGAAAATCCTGCTAATCATATTAAATTATTTGTTGAGGCAGGAGGGGATATTATAACTATACACTATGAAACTTGCAAACATCTTGATAGAGTCATTCAATCTATCGTAGGTATGGGGGTTAAATGCGGTATTGCCTTAAATCCAGCAACACCTTTGAATGTAGTTGAATATATTATTAATAAAATTGATATTCTTTTATTAATGACCGTTAATCCCGGTTTTGGTGGCCAGGAGTTTATTCCAGAGATGATTAACAAAATTACTAAAGCTAAAGAAATAATAAATAGTCAAAACAAATTAATTGCATTGGAAGTTGACGGTGGTATAAATTTTAATAATCTTTCCCAGGTAATTACAGCTGGCGCAGATATTATAGTTGCAGGACAAATTATATTTAAAAGTACAAACCCGGAAGAGACAATTAATAAGATAAAAAATATTTTAATAAAGTAATAATAAAATCAATTAATCATAGGTTAATAGAAATAAATTTTTTTAAATAAATATTTTAAGGAGTTAGAATGTCTATTTCGGAAAAACCAGTTGTTGCCATTATTGGAAGAATAAATGTGGGAAAATCTACTTTGTTTAATAGGATAATCGGAAAGAGAACTGCAATTGTCAAGAACGAACCGGCTATTACCAGAGATAGGATCTATGCAGAATGTGAATGGAAAGGGCGTCAATTTATTTTAATTGATACTGGGGGAATAAATTTTGTAAAGAAGGAAAAAATTCAAGAAAAAATAACTGTTCAAACGGGGATAGCCATTGAAGAAGCAGATTTAATCATATTATTAGTAGATATTAAAGAAGGTATAAACCCAGATGATTTCAAGGCGGCAAAAATTATTAGAGAAAAAGATAAACCAACCATCTTAGTTGCCAACAAAGGAGATGTACAAGAAAGTGAATTAAAATTATATGAATTTTACGAATTAGGATTTGGCGACCCGTTTATTATTTCAGCAGAACATGGATTAAATGTTGATGATTTACTAGATAGAACAGTATCTCTTATTTCAGAGGTAAAAGTAAAATCGGAAAAAGAAGATAAAAATATTATAAAAGTATCAATTCTTGGCAAACAAAATGTAGGTAAATCAAGTTTATTAAATCGTATTTTAGGAGAAGATAGAATAGTAGTTAGTGAATATCCCGGCACCACCAGAGATGCTATTGAAGTAATCTTTAAACATAATTCATTAAAATTAATATTTATCGATACTGCTGGTTTAAGAGGCAAATCAAGACCTAAAGAAGATATTGAATATTATAGTACGTTAAGAACTTTTAAAGCCGTGAATAATTCTGATATAGTGTTATTAATATTGGACTCTACCCAGGGAGTAAGCGTACAAGATAAAAAAATTGCAAGTTATATAAAAAAGGAAAAAAGGGCTTGTATCATAATATTTAATAAATTCGACTTGATTAAAAATGAAGTAGATAGAAATTTATTAATAAAAGAGATTAGATATGAATTAGCTTTTTTAAAAAACTCTCCTATTATACTGACTTCTGCTTTGACTGGCTATAATATTGATAAGATAATTTTTAAAATTAAAGAAGTTGCTTTTCAATATAGTAAAAAGATTCCTACTTCAGTATTAAATACTTTTGTAAGAGGAATGGTTTCTAAAAATCCTCCAAAATTCGTAATGGGGAATACCTTAAAAATAAGTTATATTACCCAAGTAGGAATAAAACCTCCCAAGTTCCTATTATTTGTAAACAATCCTAAACTAATGTACAATTCTTATCATAGATATTTAGAAAACAAACTATACGAAACTTTCGGATTCGAAGGATCACCAGTAATTATAAATTTAGCAAAAAAGGATAAAAGAGGGGAATAGTATGAAAATAATTTTAGTGATCATAATCTGCTATCTATTAGGTTCTGTCCCTTTTGGATATATTGTTGGTAAATTATTTAAAAAAATAGATATAAGGGAATATGGTAGCGGAAACATAGGTGCAACTAATGCTTTCCGAATATTAGGTCCTGTATTAGCTTCCCTGGTATTAATTGGAGATATTGGTAAGGGCGTTTTTTCTATCTATTTAGTCCGTTTTTTAAATATTGACAGTTTATTTATATTGATTATTGCGGGATTAGCAGTAATATGTGGTCATGATTGGTCTTTATTTCTTAGATTTAAAGGTGGCAAAGGAGTAGCTACTACTTTTGGAGTTATTTTCTCATTTAATTTGGTGATATCAATATTAGCGGTTATAGTTTGGGTTATTATTATAATTTTTACAAAATATGCATCTTTAGCTTCTATTTCATCTTTAACTGCAGTAGTAATTTTTATGATATTACTTAAACAACCATATGAATATGTTATATTTAGCATAATAATACTTATTTTGACAGTTTTTAAACATAAAGAGAATATTAAAAGATTGAGATTGGGGAAAGAAAAGAAATTTGGAGAAAAGATAGAAATCAGAAAAGATTAAAAACAAGTGCTTAAAATAATAAATAAATTAAGATTTTATAAATTTTTTATAGTACAGATAGACATTAAGTAAATTATATCCAAGAGAGAAAAAATGGTTCAAGTTATAATTAGTGATACCCTAAATAACGAAATATCTAAAATAATAGACAAAATATTTGAAAGATATGAAATAGAAAATAGAATACGAGATAAAAGGGTTTTGGTAAAACCAAATATATTGGGTCCTTTTCCACCTGAAAGAGGTGTAACTACAGATCCAAAGTTAATATCCGCAATTGTAAAAAATTTAAAAATATGTAAAGCCAAAGAGATAATTGTTGGAGACAATTCAGGCAGCATTCATTTTGATCCATTAAAGATAGCTAAGGTAACTGGGATTTTAGATGCTTCAGATGGTTGTTTTACCAATATTGCGAAGGAAGTTATAGAGGTAAAAGTAAACTCTAAATATATAGATAAGCTTTTTGTTTCAAAACCAGTTATAGAGGCTGATTATATTATTAATGTTCCTAAATTTAAGACTCATAGTTTGACTACTATTACGGGAGCAATTAAAAATATGTTTGGTATTATACCAGGAGGAAAGAAAGCACAGTTACATACTTTAACTCGATCTGTTAATGAATTTGCTGAATTATTAGTAGATATTTATCAGATAAGAATCCCTGATTTAAATATAATGGATGCCATAATTGGCATGGAAGGTGTTGGTCCTACCAATGGTGAACCTCGAATTATAAATAAAATAATAGCTAGTGATAATGGAATTTCCCTTGATTCTGTAATGGCAACAATGATGGGGCTTAAGCCAGAATCAATTGAACTGTTACAAATAGCTAAAAAAAGAAATTTAGGGGAAATAGATATATCCAAAATAGATATAGATGGAAAATTAGAAATAATTTCGGGATATAAAACACCAAATAACGGATTATTACAGAAGATAAGAAAAGCAGCTGTTCCATATATATTTAATTTTGCAAAAATTAAACCACTTGTAGATCATAATAAATGTAAACGATGCGAAAGGTGTATAGAAGTTTGCCCGGTTTCCGCAATGAATTTAAAAAATAGCTTTCCTGAAGCAGATAGGAAAAAATGTATTTCTTGCTTTTGTTGCGAGGAACACTGTCCTTATGGCGCAATAATTTTACCTTCGTGGCAACGAGATTTATATAATCGCTTAATAAGAGGAAAATAAAAAGTTGATCTGTTGATCTAATGATAGTATATAGTATATTGAGGTGTATAAATGGTTAAATACCTTGTAATTGTAGAGTCACCTACTAAAGAAAAAACCTTAAAAAAAATATTAGGAAAAAATTATATTATTAAATCTAGCAAGGGACATATAATTGATTTACCTAAAACAAAATTAGGCATAGATATTGAAAATGATTTTCAACCCGAGTATGTGACTATTCCCAGGCAAAGAAACCTTGTAAAAGAATTAGAAAAATATTCCAAAGATAAAGAGAAAATATTCTTAGCAACCGATCCGGATAGAGAAGGTGAGGCAATCGCCTGGCACACTGCGCAAAAACTAAAAATTAAAAATGACAACAATAGAGTTAGTTTTAATGAAATAACAGAAAGAGCCGTGTCGAAAGCCTTTAAAAACCCGAGAGAAATTAACCTAAATATGGTAGATTCACAAAAGACCAGAAGATTATTAGATAGATTAGTAGGATACAAAATTAGTCCTTTATTGTGGAATAAAATTGGAAAAAAATTAAGCGCAGGAAGGGTTCAATCTATTGCACTACGTTTAATATGTGAAAGAGAAGCAGAAGTAATAAAATTTAAAAAAGAAGAATATTGGTTGATAAATGCCTTACTTAAAAAAATTGAAGATATAGAATCAAATTCCTTTGAAACTAAATTATTTTCTGTTAATTCAAAAAAGATAACTATAAAAGATAAAAAAGAAGCAATGCAAATTTGTAATGATATAAAAAGACAAGACATCTATGTAAAAAACATTGAGAAAAAGAAAGAATTTAAAAATGCCTACCCTCCATTTACTACTAGTAGCTTACAACAAGAAGCATATAATAAATTGAATTTTCCCATAAAAAAAACAATGATTCTTGCACAACAACTATATGAAGGAATTATTTTAGGAGAGAAGGGCTCTGTTGGTTTAATTACTTATATGCGTACTGATTCCTTGAGAGTATCAAACGAAGCAAAAAATAAGGCGAAGAAATATATAGAAGAAGAATATGGAAAAGAATTTGCAAGATCCATTCAAGTTTCTAAGAAAAATATAAATAAATTAAAAAATATAAAAATTCAGGATGCACATGAGTCTATTAGGCCCACCTCTGTTTTTAATCATCCCGAATTGATTAAGAATTTTTTAAATAATGATCAATATAAATTATACAATTTAATCTGGCAAAGATTTATAGCGAGTAGAATGAAAGCAGCTTATTTAGAAAAAATATCTGTAGATATTGAATCCGGAAAGTATATCTTTAGAACCTCTGGGGTTAAAGTATTATTTAAGGGTTTTATGATTATATATGACAAAAATAATAGGGATTTAAGCAAACTTCCTACACTTAAAGAGGGAGACAAACTTGAGTTATTAGATTTAAAAGCTAATCAATGTTTTACAAAATCTCCTCCAAGATATACAGAGGCTAGCTTAGTAAAAAAATTAGAAAAAGAAGGGATAGGACGCCCGAGTACTTATGTACCCACAATAGACACTATTATACGCCGGTCATATGTTGAGAAAATAAATAAAAATTTTTGTCCTACGGAATTAGGAATAACAGTAAATTCTTTTTTAATTCAATATTTTTCAGATATTATTAACATTACTTTTACTGCAAAAATGGAAAAACAACTTGATGAAATTGAATCTAAGGGTAGAAAATGGATAGAGATACTTGCAAAATTTTATAAAACTTTTTCTGAGGATTTAGAAAAGGCAAATAAAGCAAAAAAGATTAAAATAACTCCAGTATATAGTGAAGAGGTATGTGATGTATGTGGTCGTAAGATGTTGATAAAAAACGGACGCTTCGGTAAATTTTTAGCTTGTTCAGGTTTTCCTGATTGTAAAAATACAAAACCATTTTTAAATAAAATTGGTATTTCTTGCCCTAAGGCAGGATGTTCGGGTGAAATTATTAAAAGAAAGACTAAAAAAGGAAGAATATTTTATGGATGCAGTAATTATCCAAAATGTTCTTTTATGATCTGGAGTAAGCCAATCGATAAAAAATGCCCAAAATGTAATTACATCCTAATGGAAAATAAAGATAAAAAAAGAGGATTTTATTATAAATGTAGCAACTCTAATTGTAGTTACCAGGAATCTCCAGAAAATTATAAATAAAAAAGCGATATACTGAATAATAGGTTGTCTATTTTTAATATTAGCCAGTAAACTAATTTTCCTGCTATTATGGGAAAAAATAAAAGAGTATATAAATATGAATAAATACATAGATATATTTATATTTTATTTAAGGAACGAAAAAAATTATTCTAATAATACTATTATTTCATATAAAAATGATTTAACCCAGTTTTTTAATTATTTAAAAGATTATAAATTATTAAAGAAAAGTAATATAAAATGTATCAATCACAAAATTATGAGGAAATATATTGTTTATTTAAAGGAAAATACATATTCAAGGAGAAGTATTTCTAGAAAAATTTCTTCAATTCGTTCTTTTTTTAAATTTATTCATAAAGAAGGAATTATTGAGGTTAACCCAACTTTAAATTTAATAACTCCAAAAATAAACAAAAAATTACCATATTTTTTATATTTGCAAGAAGTTAATAAGCTTATTGAGGCTCCCTCACAAAAAATACCTTTTGGAATTAGAGATAAGGCAATTCTTGAAGTTCTCTATGGTACTGGAATTAGAGTTGAGGAACTCGTAAATTTAAATATCGGTGATATTGACTTTAACGAGAAAATTATCAGGGTTTTTGGAAAGGGTTCAAAAGAAAGAATCCTTCCTCTTAGCAACATCAGCATAAGGGCAATACAAGAATATTTAAAAAATAGAAATCTTTTTAATAAGAGTAAATTTATCAAAATGAATGATAAAGATGCATTGTTTTTGAATCGTTTTGGGGGTAGATTAACCGCAAGAAGTATACGTAGAATTATTATAAAATATATGAAGATAGCCGGTTTAAATAAAAAGATAAGTCCTCATGTATTGAGACATTCATTTGCTACTCATCTTTTGGGAGGAGGAGCTGATTTGCGTTCTGTTCAAGAACTTTTAGGCCATAAAAGTTTATCTACTACCCAAATATATACACATATTACTAAAGAGAGGTTAAAAACAGTTTATAAAAAATCTCATCCAAGGTCTTAATGTTAAAAATTTAAAAGGAGATGAATTAAAAAATGTTTAAAGGAACAACTATTTTAGCTATAAAACGTAAAGGTGAAGTTGCTATTTCTGGCGATGGTCAGATAAGCATAGGTAATACAATTATGAAAAACAATACAAAAAAGATACGAAAACTCTATAATGATAAAATACTAACTGGGTTTGCTGGGGCAAGCGCTGACGCTATCACACTCTTTGAAAAGTTTGAAAAAAAATTAGATGAGTTTCATGGGAATTTGACTAAAGCAGTTATTTCGTTAGCAAAAGAGTGGAGAACTGATAAAATATTACGAAGATTGGAAGCAATACTGATTGTGGCAGATAAAGTGAATATGTTTATAGTTTCTGGGACAGGTGATATAATAGAACCTGATGATAATATTGCTGCTATTGGGTCAGGTGGTCCTTATGCTTTGGCTGCAGCAAAAGCGTTAATTAAATTCTCTAATTTATCTGCTTATGAAATAGCTTTAGAATCATTAAAAATTGCTTCATCAATTTGTGTTTACACTAATGATAAAATAATAGTAGAAAAACTATAAAAGGAGGAGGTATTGCCTTGATTAATGATTTAACTCCCTTACAGATTGTTTCTGAGCTGGATAAATATATAATAGGACAAGATAATGCGAAAAAAGCAGTAGCTATAGCCCTAAGAAATAGGATTAGAAGAAAAAAATTACCTCCAGAATTAATAGATGAAGTAACACCAAAAAATATTATAATGATTGGTCCTACAGGAGTGGGGAAAACAGAAATTGCAAGAAGATTGTCGAAGTTGGCTAATGCTCCTTTCGTAAAAGTTGAAGCCACGAAATATACTGAAGTGGGATATGTGGGAAGAGATGTAGAATCTATAATTAGAGATTTAACAGAAGTAAGCATTCAATTGGTTCGTAAAGAATGGGCCAATAAGGTAAAAGATAAAGCAAAAAAATTAGTCGAAGATAGAATAATCAACTATTTATTTCCAATAGTTGATAAGAAAAAAGAGCAGAAAACAGGATTATTTAATGATTCATCTTATAATGAAATTGCAAAAAAGGAATATTCTATAAGTATTTTAGAAAAAAAAGATGAAAGAGAAGAAAGGTTTGAAAAGACCAGAAAAAAGTTTAGAGAAAAATTGGAAAAAGGTGAACTTGAAAATAGAATAATTGGAATTGAAATTGAAGAGAACATTCAACCCACAGTTGAAATTTTTTCCAACACTGGGATAGAGGGTATGGGTCTAAATTTTAGAGATATTTTAAGTAGAATGTTTCCCCAGAAAAAGAAAAAACAAAAAGTTACTGTCGCAGAAGCTCGTAAAATATTAATGTATAGCGAAACTCAAAGACTAATAGATATGGATGAAGTAATTCGAACAGCCATTAATAAGGCAGAGAACCTGGGAATTGTTTTTATTGATGAAATAGACAAAATTGCCAGACAAGAAAAGTCATACGGACCAGATGTTTCCAGAGGAGGAGTTCAACGAGATATATTGCCTATTATCGAAGGATCAACTGTTATGACTAAATACGGAGTAGTAAAAACTGACCACATACTTTTTATCGCTGCTGGGGCTTTTACCACTTCAAAGCCTTCTGATCTTATACCTGAATTACAAGGGCGTTTCCCCATTAGGGTAGAATTAAATAATTTAAGTAAAGAAGATTTAAGCAGAATACTAACTGAACCTCGCAATTCCTTAATTAAGCAATATGTATCATTATTAAGTACAGAAGGTTTGGAAGTAAAATTTACGGATAAGGCCATCAATGAAATTGCTGAAATTGCATTTTTAGTGAATGAGCAGACAGAAAATATAGGAGCAAGGAGGCTTTATACTGTATTAGAAAAATTGTTAGAAGACATTTCTTTTAATGCACCCGATTTTAAAAGCAAAAATATAACTATTGACAAAAAATATGTAAATAAAAAGTTACAAAATATCGTAAAGAGCGAAGATTTAAGCAGATACATTTTATAATTATTTTTATTTTTTTCTTTTCGCAATACGCGATACTCGATACGCAATACTATTATATTTTCTTGATTTAGAAAAAGAACTATGTTATACTATCTTTGATTTTGTGCGCTAATTAAGCATAAATTACAATGATTTACGATAATTTTAAAATTATATATGAAAAAATAAAATGGAGGGTGATAGATGAGCGTAATTTCAATGAAACAATTGTTAGAAGCAGGAGTTCATTTTGGCCATCAAATGAGAAGATGGGATCCCAAGATGAAGCCTTATATCTTCACAGAAAGGAATAACATATATATTATTGATCTTCAGCAAACTGTAAAATTAATTGATACGGCTTATAATTTTGTAAGAGAGATAGCCAGCAAAGGTGGCAATATACTGTTTGTAGGTACAAAGAAACAGGCCCAGGAATCAATTAAAAACGAAGCTGAAAGATGTGAAATGTTTTATGTAAATTATAGATGGTTAGGGGGAACCTTAACTAATTTTGATACAATTAGAAAAAGAGTTAAAAAACTTTTAGAATTGGAAGAAATGGAAAACAATAAAATGTTTGAAATTCTTCCCAAAAAAGAAGTAATGAGTTTAAAGAGAGAGAAAGGGAAATTAGAAAAATTATTGACCGGGATTAGAAGTATGGAAAAACTTCCAGATGTAATTTTTGTGGTTGATCCCAAAAAAGAGAAGATTGCAATTGCTGAAGCAATTAAGTTATCTATACCTATCGTTGCCATTGTGGATACCAATTGCAACCCAGAGGAAATTGATTACGTAATTCCAGGGAATGATGATGCTATAAGAGCCGTAAAACTAATTTCTTCAGTAGTAGCAGATGCGGTTATTGAGGGGAATAAATCTATTGTAGAAAAAGAAACTGAAAAAATTACAACATAAAAAGCAATATTCAGATTAGATAAGGAGAAAATAATGAATGTTAGTGCTCAAATGGTAAAAGAACTTAGGAATAAAACAAGTGCTGGAATTATGGATTGTAAAGAAGCTTTAAGAGATAGTGAAGGCAATATGGAAAAAGCAATAGAATATTTACGTAAAAAAGGAATTAATGCAGCTTCCTCTAAACTTAATAGACAAGCATTAAATGGAAAGATAGGGTCATATATTCATTTATATGGCAAAATAGGTGTTTTAGTTGAAGTAAATTGCGAGACAGATTTTGTCGCTGATACCGATAATTTTAAAGAATTCGTAAAAGATATTACCATGCAAATTACAGCATCAGATCCAAAATATATTTCAAGAGAAGAAGTTCCAAAAAGCATAATAGAAAAAGAAAGAAATATTTTCATTGCTCAAGTGGAAAAAACAAATAAACCGGCAGCAGTAATTGAAAAAATTGTTGCTGGAAAATTAGAAAAATATTTTAAAGAAAACTGTCTGTTAGAACAATTATTTATTAAAGATAACAATAAAACTGTTAATGAGTTGTTATTAGAAACAATCGCAAAATTAGGTGAGAATATTTTAATAAAAAGATTTGCGAGATTTAAACTTGGTGAGGAAATTTAAAACTAGTATATCGTATATAGTGAAGAAAATAGAAATTCAGAATCCGGAAGATGGAGCGAAATTGTGATACGAACGAAATACGCAATACGATATACAATATACGAAAATATGCCGAAGGAGAAAAAATTATGAAAAAGCCTGTATACAAGAGAATTCTCTTAAAACTTGGCGGTGAATCACTTTCGGGGGAAAAAGGATACGGGATTGACATTAATAAGATTAATTTTATTTCTCAGGAGATTAACGAAGTAAAAGAATTAGGAGTACAAATAGCTATCGTAATAGGTGGGGGAAATATTTTTAGAGGTCAAGAGGGCAGCGAAAAGGGCATAAATCGAGTTTCAGCAGATTATATGGGCATGTTGGCAACCGTGATAAATGCTTTAGCTCTTCAGGATTCTTTAGAAAAATTAAATGTAGAAACTAGAGTACAAACTGCAGTTGAAATGAAAGCAATTGCTGAACCATACATCAGGAGAAGAGCTATTAGACATTTAGAGAAAGGTAGAATAGTAATTTTAGCCGCTGGAACAGGAAATCCCTATTTTACTACTGATACAGCTGCTGCTTTAAGAGCAATAGAGTTAAATACAGAAGCAATTCTTAAAGCTACAAAAGTTGATGGTATCTATGAATCCGACCCCTTAAAAAATTCAAAAGCAATGAAATTTAATAAGTTGGGTTTTCTTGAATTTTTAAATAAAGGGTTAAAAGTTATGGATGCAACTTCTATCTCTTTATGTATGGAAAACAATATTCCTGTAATTGTATTTAATTTAAACATAGTGGGAAATATTAAAAGAGTTATAATTGGAGAAAAAATTGGTACTGTGGTAAGGGGGGAATAAATATGTTGCCAGATTTATTAAATAGCACAAAGAATAAAATGGATAAAGCCGTTAAAGTTATAAAGGATGAATTTACTCACATTAGGACAGGAAGAGCTTCTACAGCTTTAATAGATGGGTTAAAAATATCATATTACAGTGTTTTAACTCCTTTAAAGCAGATTGCAAATATTTCGATACCCGAATCAAATTTGATAATTATTCAACCATGGGATAAAAATTGTCTTCACGAGATTGAAAAAGCCGTTTGGAAATCTGATTTAGGGTTATCTCCAATTAGCGATGGTAATGTTATTCGACTTTCAATTCCTCCATTAAATGAAGAAAGACGCAGAGAATTGGTGAAATTAATAAAAGGAGATGCTGAAAAAGGAAAGGTAGCTGTAAGGAATATAAGGCGTGAGACAAACGATTTATTAAAAAAATATGAAAAAGATAGTAGTATTTCAGAAGATGAATGTAAAAAATATCAAAAAGAAGTTCAGACATCGACTGATGAATATATAGAAAAAATTGATAAATTGTTAGAACTAAAAGAAAAAGAAATTATGGAAGTATAAAATTACAGTATGATAATTAATTAAGAAAGGGGGATTATTAGGTGGCTTATAAGGTTACGGATGAATGTCCCGTAGAAGCAATTTCTGAAGGAGAAGATATTTATGCAATTGATAAAGATATTTGTACAGAATGTGGAAGTTGTGTAAGTGCTTGTCCAAATGAAGCGATAATAGAAGAATAAAAAGATAACACCCCCCTTTATAAATTTAATATATATTTGATTATTCATTTTATTAATATATTTTAAAAGGGGGTATTTTTTTAGGTGGTAATCAATGATTAAAAAAGTTAGTCAAGATAAATTAATAGATAGTAAAAAATTACCTCAACATTTGGCTATCATAATGGATGGGAATGGGCGTTGGGCAAAAGAAAGGGGATTGCCTCGAAGTGCAGGACATATGGAAGGTGTAAAAGCAGTTAAAAGAGTAATTTCTAACTGTATAAGTTTAAACATACCAATATTAACAATTTTTGCTTTTTCCACAGAAAATTGGAAACGCCCTAAAAACGAAGTATTGTATTTATTAAAATTATTTAACAAGGCTTTAAATAAAGAAAAAGAAAATTTTATTAAAAATAATATTAGAATAAACTTTTTAGGTAGAATCAAAGATCTTCCCAACTCACTTATTAAACAGATGAATGAAATAGCTAAAATAACTAGTAATAACAACAAGTTAATTTTAAATATTGCAATTAATTATGGGGGAAGGGCAGAAATTGTTGATGCAATTAATTCTATTATATCAACGGTCTATGAAAAGAAGATAAAGATTGGAGATATTACTGAAAATACTATAAGAGACAATTTGTATACTCATGGACTTCCTGATCCTGATTTACTAATTAGAACAGCTGGTGAAATGAGAATAAGTAACTTTATGATTTGGCAAATTGCTTATACTGAATTTTGGGTGACCCCTGTTTATTGGCCCGATTTTGATAAAATTAACTTAATAGAAGCAATAAGAGATTTTCAAAAAAGGGTGAGAAAATTTGGAAGGAAAGTATAATAATTTTTTAAAAAGAACTTTTACTATTGTTATCGTTATTCCTTTAATAATTTTTATAATATTCTGGGAAAGGTTCCCTTTTTTTATAGTAATACTGCTTTTAGCCGGTTTTGGGTTGAACGAACTATATAGCATGGCTCGTAAAAGAGGGTTCGAGCCCCCTTTTATATTAGGATTTATACTTACTTCGTATTTTATTTTTTTATCAATTTATGATTACTACAATATAAAATATGATAAAGATATATTTTTAATCTTTATTATTATAATTGCTATATTATATTTTATTACTCAAATGTTTAAAAAAGATCATATAATGTTACTACCTAATATATCTATTAGTATTTTTGGTAGTGTATATTTAGGATATTTATTTTCATTTATATTAAAAATAAAATATTTACCTAATGGTAATTATTGTCTCCTTTCTTTATTATTTATTACCTGGGTTAATGATTCAGCAGCTTATATTATTGGTACTAAATTTGGTAAAAATAGAATATTTCCCCAAATAAGCCCAAAGAAATCAATCGAGGGATCAATTGGAGGTATTATATTTAGTACCATCAGTGTATTTATATTAAAAAATTGGTTAAGCTTAACTTTTACAAAGTTAATATTTCTCTGTTTGGTTATAGCAATAATGGCACAATTTGGGGATTTATTTGAATCTATGCTAAAAAGAGGTTCTGAAGTTAAAGATTCGGGTAATTTATTCCCGGGGCATGGAGGAATATTAGATTGCCTTGACAGTTTATTATTTACTGCTCCAGTATTTTATTACTATATAACTTTTTTAATTTGATAGAAATAAAAATTTTAAAAAGAATGTGATTTTAATATGAAAAGAAAGATAGTTATATTAGGTTCAACAGGTTCAATAGGCAAACAAACATTAGACATTATTAAAAGTTATCCAGATGAATTCGATGTTATAGGCCTGGGTGGTTGGGAAAACATAAATTTACTTAAAGAGCAAATAATTGCATTTAAACCTAAAATATCAGTAGTTAAAAACGAACATCTTGCTAATAATTTAAAAAAAGAATTAAATAACTTTAATAAAACTAAAATATATTGGGGAATAGATGGATTAATAAAAATATCAACCTTAGAAGAAGTAGATATGGTAGTTGTTGCCATAACTGGAATAGCATCTCTTGTACCTACTTTTGAAGCCATAAAACATAGAAAAAAAATTGCCTTAGCCAGCAAAGAAGCTATGGTAGTTGCTGGTGAGTTATTAACAAGAGAAGCAAAGGTACAAAATACGATTATTTTACCTATAGACAGTGAACATAGTGCAATTTTTCAGTGTTTAAAGAATGAACCAAAAAATAATATAGAAAAAATTATTTTAACTGCATCTGGGGGGCCACTCTATAATTTAACTACATCTGCCTTAAAGGATGTTTCTGTAGAGGATGCCCTAAATCATCCTAATTGGAAAATGGGTAAAAAAGTTACTATTGATTCCGCAACTCTAATGAACAAAGGATTAGAAGTTATTGAAGCAAGATGGTTATTTGGCATACCGACTGACAAAATTGAAATTGTAATTCATCCCCAAAGTTATATACACTCAATGGTTCAGTTTATCGATGGCACTATTTTAGCGCAATTAAGCGAGCATGATATGAAAATACCTATTCAATTTGCGTTGTTTTATCCAGAAAGAGCTAATAATAATTATACTCGATTAGACTTTACAAGAATAAGTCAATTAACTTTTAAAAAACCGAATTTTACCAAATTTTCTTGCATTAAACTTGCTTATAAAGCATTAGATATTAATGGCACAATGCCAGCAGTGTTAAATGGAGCTAATGAAATTGCGGTCAATGCTTTTTTAAATAAACAAATAAACATAACAGATATTCCTATTATTATTCAAAATATTATGAAAGAGCATAAAGCAATGCCAAATCCCAGTATTAATGATATTTTAGATGCCGATCGCTGGGCCAGGCAAAGAGCATTATCTTTATGTGAAAATAAAAAATAAATAATTAATTCGGGTAAAAAAATGTTAACCATAATCGCCTTTATATTTGTATTTAGCATCTTAGTATTTTTTCATGAATTTGGCCACTTTATTGCTGCTAAAGCATCTGGAGTAAGGGTATATAAATTTGCCTTTGGTTTCGGGCCAAGAATATTAGGATTTACAAAAAACCAAACAGAATATGTAATCTGCTTAATTCCTCTCGGTGGCTATGTAAAAATGGCTGGGGAAATGGGACAAGAGAATGTTAAAGAAATATCAGAAGAAGTGCCAGAAGAACAAAGATTTGACAAGAAATCGTTAGGGATTAGAGCATTAATAGTGGCCTTAGGTCCTTTTATGAATATTTTTACTTCAGTTATTATATTTAGCCTGATATTCTTCGTTAACGGAATTCCAATAACTACTAATAACATTTATACAGTTGTCGAAAATGGACCAGCTGATCAAGCTGGCATTCTTCCCGGAGATAAAATAATTGCAGTTGATTCAATAAAAATGGATAATCCTAATGAAATTGCAAATATTATAAATAAAAGATCTGGAGAAATGTTAAAGATAACTGTTAGTAGAGCTGAAGAAAGTATTGATTTTTTTGTGACCCCGAAATACGATGAAGATTATAAAAGGGGGTTAATAGGGATTACGTTCGATATATTTATTAAAAAGATTAATATATTTTCTGCTCTTGGTAGAGGCTTAATAACAACTGTGAGCATTACCAAGTTAATATTTTCTAATACAGTAGAAATGATTACCGGAAAAGTGCCAGTTGAGATAGCCGGACCTTTGGGGATAGCCCAAATGACCGGGCAAGCTGCTAAGCTGGGTTTTTTAAATTTATTATATTTCACTGCAATTTTAAGTATTTTTATAGGATTATTTAATCTTCTTCCTATTCCAATTTTAGACGGAGGACATATAATAATTTTAGCTATAGAAAAATTGAGAGGAAAACCTTTAGAAGCTGAAAAAATAAATCTAATTTACTTAATTGGAATATCATTTATAATAATTATTTTTATTTTTGCAACCTATAAAGATATTTTAAGGATTTTTGTTAATAAATAATGAGGGAATTTTTAAAGGATGTATGCGCGAGAACAGACTAAATCCGTAAGAGTAGGCAATTTAATAATTGGAGGAAATGCTCCAATCTCAGTTCAATCAATGACTACTACCGATACCAGGAATGTGTCAGATACAATAGCTCAAATAAAAAAAATGGAAATTGAAGGTTGTGAATTAGTAAGAGTAGCTGTTCCTGATTTAAAATCATGTTATTCGCTTCCATTAATCAAAAAAGAAATCAATATACCTTTAGTTGCTGACATTCATTATGACTACAAATTAGCTTTGAAATCTATTGAGCTTGGTGTGGATGGGTTACGAATAAATCCTGGTAATATAAGGAATGTAGAAAAAATTAAATCAGTTATAAAGTCTGCAAGAGAAAAAAGCTTGCCAATTAGATTTGGAATAAATTCTGGTTCATTAGATAAGGATATTTTTAAAAAATATAACAAAGTAACTCCCAAGGCTTTAATAGAAAGTGCTAAAAATATTATTACAGTATTAGAAGAGGTTAACTATCATAATATAATATTCTCTATTAAATCCATAAATGTGATTGATACGATACAGGCAAATAATATTTTTTCTTCAAAATTTAATTATCCTTTACACTTAGGAATTACCGAAGCAGGCCCTCCTTTTCAAGGAACTATTAAATCCTCTATTGGAATTGGATTATTGCTATATCAGGGAATTGGTAATACTATTCGAGTTTCACTTACTGGTGATCCAATAGAAGAGATAAAAGTTGGGTATGAAATATTAAAGGCATTACACCTTAGGAAAAGAGGTCTAAATTTAATTTCTTGTCCTACCTGTGCAAGATGCAAAGTTGACCTAAATAAAATTATAAAAAAAGTTGAAAGACAGTTTTGTAATATTAATAAACCGTTAACTATTGCTGTTATGGGTTGTATGGTAAACGGTCCCGGTGAAGCAAGAGAAGCTGATATAGGTGTTGCATTTGATAAAAAGAATGGGGTGTTATTTAAAAAAGGCAAGATAATTGCAAAATGTAGTGATAAAATAATAATAAGAAGATTATTAGAAGAAATTAAAAATGGTTAAAAAGATGTAATGTGTAGCAAGTGATAAGTAACCTGTAATAAGTACTTATTTTCATAATTTCTGAAATTTAATCTTGTTACTTATTACTTATTACTTCTTTTGATACTCGACACGAATTTATTTTGATTCCTGGTTTTTTCCTATTATTTTCTTAACTAGCTAATTAATTCTTAGCGAGATACGATTCACGAGATACTAGATACGTATTTAATATTGAGAATAATTATGGGATATGTTATAATTTTTTGTAAATATTAATTAAAAAATAACCTATTTATATGTTATCCCACCTTATTTTATAAAGTTTTTTTATAAGCTATCTTATTAATTATTGAGGGGTGAATTTTTTGATAGATAAAATCATTTTGGAAGTTAAAAAAACTGAACGTGCTGCAGATAAGATTATCAAAGATGCCAATGATAAATCTAAAATAATAATTGATAATGCACACGAAGAAGCAGATAAACTAATTGGAAGAATCAAAGAAGAAGCTAAAAAAGAAGGAAAAATGATAATTGAAAGAGAAGAAAAATTAGCCAGGGCAGAAGCAGATAATATTATAAAAAAAAGTGAAATAGAAAAAGAAGAGCTAGGTAAAAAATCTTTAAAAAATATTGATAAAGCGGTAAAAATAGTAATTAAAAAAGTAGTGGAAGGTAAATAATGGCTGTTTGCAAAATAAAAAGGGTAAATATTTTTACTCATCTTGAATTAAAGGACGAGATTATTGAAGAACTTCAAAAAGCAGGCTGTGTCCAAATAATAGATGTTACACCTAAATTAAAAAAGTCAAGCTTATCGGATTTTAATGAAATAAATAATACAGAACGCATATCTGCATTATCGGAAGTAAAATATTGCATAGATTACCTATCAAATTTTATAGATAAACCTAAAAAATCCGATAAACCCACAATCACCACTAAATACGTTTATGATTATAAAAAATTACCTTTATTATTTTCTCGATTTGATTATAAAAAGATTTATAGTAAGTGCAAAGAATTAGATGATAAATTAAAAGAACTAAAAAATAGAGAAAATCATCTTGTAAAAACACAAGAACACTTGAAAGAATGGAAAGAACTCGACATAAAAGTAGAGGATTTAGAAGGAACAAAAAATACCAAAATCATCGTAGGAACTCTCTCTTCAAAAGATTTTATTTCATGTTTGGAAGAAATAAAAAAGATAGGAAAAGAGCTTGAAATAAATAAATTTGCTGAAGATAAAAAACAGTGCAAGATAATGATTGTTTCAATATCTGAATATTATGTTCTTATTAAAAAAGTGCTGGATAAGTATAATTTTAATTCTTTTCAAATTCACATAGAATTCACTAAAACTCCAAAAAATATTTTGGAGGATATTTCCAAAGAATTAAAAAGCATTAAAGAAAAAAGAGGAATAATTTCGGATGCAAGCAGAAAACTGTATAGAGAGAATTTATCGTTATATCTTGCTTTTGATTACCTATCTCTTTTAAAAAGCAGAAAAGATATAGAAATATATTTAAAGATGACTAAAAAAGTTATAATTATCGAGGGATGGATTTTAGAAAAAAACATAGATATAATGAAAAAGAGACTATTTAATAAAACAAACGAGTTGGAGATAATCTTTAGTGATCCCGATGAAAATGATGATATTCCAGTAGCTTTAGATAATAATAAATTTGTAGAACCTTTTGAATCAATAACCGAACTGTATGGAATCCCCAAATATAAGGAATTTGACCCCACTCCTTTATTTGCTCCCTTTTATTTTATTTTCTTCGGAATGTGTTTGTCTGATGCCGGTTATGGTCTAATCATTGCTGCTTTATCTTATTTTTCTTTATCAAAATTCAAATTTGAAGGGACGGTAAAGAAATTTTTTGAATTATTTTTCTTAGGTGGATTATCTACTTTTATAATGGGAGCGATTATGGGTAGCTGGATGGGGGATACTCTTAATTATCTTCCAAAAAATATTTTATTTATAAAAACTTTTTTAATTGATACAATATCCTTGCTCGACCCGATAAAAAATCCCATGCCTCTATTATTGATATCTCTATCTTTAGGAGTAATTCAAATTTACACCGGAATTATTATTAAATTTATCGCAAACGTTAAAGAAAATAAGATTAAAAC
>JAUWHZ010000011.1 GCA_030605615.1 Atribacterota bacterium
AATCAGATAACCGCGACTGTCCCCACAGAAGAAAAAGCCAAAATATTACTAAAGGATTCAACTGCTCGCTTAAAAAAATTACTGGGTAATTATATATACGGGAGCAATAATCAAAACTTAGAGGAAGTAGTGGGAAATTTATTAAAGGCCAAGAATTTAAAAATAGCAGTAGCAGAATCCTGCACCGGAGGAATGCTGGGAGAAATGATTACCCGAATCCCAGGAAGTTCTAAATATTTTCAAGGTGGGGTTATAAGTTATGCCTCTATAGTAAAAGAAGACTTGTTAAAAGTACCGCCGGAAGTAATTAAAAAATATGGTGAGGTTAGTGTACAAGTTGCTCGAATAATGGCAGAAGGGGTAAGAAGATGTTGTCATAGTGATATAGGTATTAGCATTACCGGTATCGCAGGTCCGGAAGGAGCAACAGAGAAGAAGAAAGTAGGATTGGTTTATATGGCTTTAGCTGATGGTAAAAAAACTCTCACCCAGAAACACCAATTATTTGGAGACCGCCAATTGATTCGCTTAAAGGCCTCCCGCCGCGCCCTGAATATGCTCCGTATGTATTTAATAAAAAATAATGATAATAAAATTAATACAAATTGATTTTATTTTTCTATGGAGGTTATTTTGATTAAAGTAGGAGAATTTTATGCCCCAGGTAAAATTATCTTTGGTCCGGGGAGTCTGAACCAAATTGGTTTAGAGGCAAAAAGATTAGGAAATAAAGTTTTAGTGGTATTGGGTAAAGGTTCGATAAGAAAAAGCGGGATACTGGACCGGCTAACTCATCTACTTAAAGAAAATGAATTAGAATATACCATCTATGAAAATATCCCCTCTGACCCTACGGTAGAAACAATAGATAAAGGGACAATCTTAACCAAAAAAGAAAAATGCAATCTGGTTATAGCTATGGGAGGAGGGAGTGTTCTGGATGCCGGTAAGGCCATCTCAGCAATGGTTACTAATGAAGGTTCGGTGGCCGATTATCAGGAAATCGAGGGTAAAGGCAAAAAGTTTCAACACAAAACTATCCCCTTTATCGCTATCCCCACTACCTCAGGCACCGGCTCAGAGGCAACTAAAAATTCGGTAATCACCAACACTGAACTTGGTTTAAAGAAGAGTATAAGAGACCCCTGGCTCATTCCGGAAGTTACCCTGGTTGACCCCGAACTTACCCTATCTCTACCCCCTCATATAACCGCCATCTGTGGTGGTGATGCCTTAACCCAGTGTATAGAGCCATATCTGGGGAAAAAGATTCAGGAAATCACCGATGTCCTGGCCCTGCACGCCATAGAATTAATTGGTAAGAGCTTAGTTCGAGCGGTTAAGGAAGGAAATAATTTAGAAGCACGTAAAGATATGGCTATGGCTGCGCTTTTGAGTGGGCTTTGCCTGTCTAATTCGGGATTAGGAGCAGCCCATGCCCTCTCCCACCCTCTGGGAGTGCATTATAAAATTCCTCATGGCTTATCTTGTGCAGCACTTCTACCTTATGTAATGGAATTCAATCTACCAGTAGTTACTAAAAAGCTTGCCAAAATTGCTCAAGCCTTGGGAGAAGATATCTCTTTACTATCGGAAACAGAAGCAGCTCAAAGGGCAGTAGAAAAGATAAAAGAGATATTTTCTCAGGCAGGAATTAAAGAAAATCTCTCTGAATGGGGAATAAAAGAAGAAGATTTTTCCCAATTAGCTAAGGAAGCAAAAGGGGGTTCCTTAAATAATAATCCTCGAGAAACATCTGAAGCAGATTTAATTGAACTGTTATATAAAACGACTGGCCTTCATTAATATAACAGAATTACATTAAATTTAAATTAATTTACTATTTTAGTATTTTAGTATCTACTACGATATTCGCTTCTTGGTCTGGGTGGACGGGCTTCATCAATCTTTAAAGGACGACCTTCGAAATCGGTATCATTTAACGCATCTTTGGCTTTTCCAGCTTCTTCTGAAGAAGACATTTCTACAAATCCAAAGCCTTTGCCTTCGATAATGTTGACACTCTTAACTTCACCATGATTAGAAAATATTTCATTTAACTGATCATTGGTTACAGAATACTTAAGATTTCCTACATATAATTTACTACCTTGCATACTTTTTCCCTCCTTTTCGTCATTATTTCTCTTAAGTCCAATAACGTTTCTTTGGGAGAGAAGAAGCAAAATGGTGATTCTAACCTCTTAACGATAACATTATTAAAACACAAGAGATCCTTTTTTAACAATCTGTTATAAAGACTCAGTTGATTGTTGTTAGCATCTCTTTTCAGTAACAAAGGCCAGTCGTTTTTATCTAACAAACTTTAACTTCACAAGTATAACACAGTTTATAATTTTGTCAAATTTATTTTTGGGTAATTATAATTATTCTTCCTGAATCGCTGGTGAAAGGCCTGACAAAATTTCCTTTTTATTCTTTATTGCCTCATAACGTTTTTTTTCATTATATGAAGCATTTTTATATTCTTCTAATAAAGTTGCCATAAGTTCCTTAACTGAAATAATCTTATCCACAAGATAGGCATTGGTTCCGGCAAAAGCAAATCCGCCTTCAAATCTACCCTTTTGGGCATTGGTCAGGGCAAGGGCGATACAGTAAGGTGCCTTTTTGAAATTACAAGTTTTCAGACACTTCCAGGGACATTTAAAGGGTTTCCTAATCCCAGCTAATACTTCCTCCAGAAACTTATTCTTTATCGCTCTTCCTGGTAATCCCACAGGGCTGTCAATTATAATCATATCCTCTTTTTTGCATTTTACATAGGTCTCTTTGAATTTTATTGAGGCATCACATTCATTAGTGGCAACAAATCTGGTGGCCATCTGTACCCCTTGAGCCCCTAACTGCATAAATTTATAAATATCTGCACCGGTATAAATACCACCGGCAGCAATCACCGGAATACTTTTATTAAAATGTTGTTCAAAGGGTTTTATAGCAGAGATTACTTGGGGTAATATCTTTTCCAAAGTATAATCGGGCCTATCGATCTGTTCTTTTTTAAAACCCAGGTGTCCGCCTGCTAAAGGCCCCTCAACAACTACCGCATCAGGCACATGATTGTAGTTTTTTTGCCAATATTGAAATATAACTTTCGCAGCCCGAGAAGATGATACAATGGGGGCAACCTTAGTTTTAATTTCTTTCAATTTATTGGGCAGTAATATTTTAAGATTTCTTAAGGGTAGTCCTGCACCAAGCAAAACTAAATCTACACATTCATCTACTGCAACTTTTAAAATATCATAAAAATCGGAAAGGGCAACCATTATATTTACCCCTATAATACCTTTGGTCATCTTCTTTGCTTTCCTTATCTCTTTCCGTAAGATCCTTTTGTTTGTTTCTGTGAAATTTGTAGCAAAATCAGGTTCAAGCATGCCAATCCCCGCAGTCGCAATAATCCCGATACCCCCTGCATTTGCCACAGCAGATGCTAAACCTGATAAGGAAATACCTACACCCATTCCCCCTTGAATTATGGGAATGTTAACCTCTAAATCACCTATTCTTAATTTAGGTATCTTTTTTAAGTTCATATATTTAGCCCCTTCCTGGATGCTATAAAATTACAAGCAACTCTTATTTATATTTTAACATTATACAATAAATTATATTTATTTTATATATAAACTTCAAATTAAATTTTGATTATTCTAATCTCTTTAAATTAATACCCGTTTCAAAGCTCCCGACTCCCCGGCTTGATTGCGGGAATCCCCTTTTTGCATAAAGGACATTCTTCAGGCAGATAAGTCTTTATATCTATGGTTAAGAGTTTTTCTGTCTTTACTCCAAAATTCACTTTCCCTCCACTTCGGTCAATTAATACCCCTACTCCTACAACTTTTCCCTTCCTTGAGTTTACTATATCTATAACCTCTCTTACTGAACTTCCAGTAGTAGTAACATCTTCAACTACTACTACTTTTTCCCCTTTTTTTATCTCAAAACTACGTCGCAAGGTCATCTTTCCATTTTCTCTCTCGGTAAAAATTGCTCTTACCCAGGGCCCTAATACTCGAGCCATTACATGAGCCATAATAATACCTCCAATTGCGGGTCCCACAATTACATCAATATCATCTCCCCTAAATTTCTTCCCGAGTTCACTGCATAGATTATGCATAAATTCAGGATGTTGCATGACCTGGGCACATTGAATATAGGTATCACTATGTACTCCTGAAGTTAATTTAAAATGCCCTTTTTGAATTGCTCCTGCTTCTTTAAACTTCCTCATTACTTCTTCTGTTTTAATAATCATCTTTTAATTTACCTCCATTTCTCTTAATATCTTTTTCGCTGCTTCCACCGGATTGGTAGCATTTCTTATGGGTCTTCCTATTACTAAAAAATCAGCCCCTAATTTTAGGGCTTCTCCCGGAGTCATTATCCGTTTCTGGTCATCTTGATTACCTAAAGATTTGCCAGTAGGACGTATTCCCGGAGTTAAAATTATAAAGTCATCTCCACAGGCATCTCTTATCTCTTTAATCTCTTGAGGCGAAGCAACCACTCCATCAAGACCGGCAGCTTGTGCTAATTTCGCCAGGGCAACAACTTGTTCTTTTAGTTTCTTTTTTATACCTATTTCTTTTTCTAATATTTCTTGATTAATACTGGTAAGTAAAGTTACTCCTAAAACTAAAGGTTTGCTAATACCTAAAGCCAAACTGGTTTTTTTAGTCGCTTCCGCTGCGACTTTCATCATTTCGTATCCACCTGTAGTATGGATATTAAAAATATACACCCCCAATTTAGTAACTACTTCCGCTGCTCGAGCAACCGTATTAGGAATATCATGAAACTTCAAATCTAAAAAAACCTTACCTCCCTTCTCATTTACCATATTGATAACCTTAGCACCTTCAGCAGTAAAGAGTTGACTTCCAATTTTAAAGACTCCTACATAATCGCTTAATCTGTTCACCAATTCCTCTGCTTTTTTAAAATCATCTACATCAAGAGCCAGAACCAATCTTTCTTTTGCGGATAATTTCATTATTTTTCCTCCAATTTTTGTTTTAAACCTTTAAGCTACCTACTAATTCATTTATATCTTTAACCTTGTTATCTATAAGATATTTTTCTATTCCTTCTATAATATCTATGGTTGCCTGGGGATTAACTAAATTTGCTGTCCCTATACTTATTACTCTTGCCCCGGCTATCATAAATTCAATAGCATCCTGAGCATCCATTATGCCCCCCATCCCAATTATGGGAATATTTACTGTCTGAAATACCTGCCAAACTAACCAAAGAGCTACTGGCTTGACTGCTGGTCCGGATAGTCCACCTTTAATATTGGCCAGCTTAGGTTGACGGGAATTAATATCAATGGCCATTCCTACTACGGTATTAATCAAGGAAATAACATCAGCGCCTGCCTCTTCTGCAGCTTGAGCAATTACTCTAATATCTGTAACATTGGGAGATAGCTTTGTAATAAGAGGAAGACTGGTTACTTTTCTAATCTCATTTACTACCTGATAAGTTGATTGAGGGTCAGTCCCCCAGGCCATTCCTCCCTGTTTAACATTCGGACAGGAGATATTGATTTCTAAACCGGCTATTTTCTTATCCTGGGAAACTTCATCTAACCTTCTGGCCAATTCAATATATTCTTCAATAGTATCTCCGGAAATATTTATTATTATTGGGGTAGTAAATTTATTAAGATACGGTAATTTCTCTTCAACTAAAACTTCAAGTCCTACGTTCTGCAATCCAATAGCATTAAGCATCCCTGAGGGAGTTTCAATAATTCGGGGAGGTGGATTTCCCATCTTCGGTTTTAGAGTGATTCCCTTTAATACCATCGCCCCTAATTTATCCAAATCAATAAAGGGAGAAAACTCCTCACCATAACCAAAAGTTCCTGAGGCGGTCATTACTGGATTTTTCATCCTTATTCTTCCTACTTCTACCTCTAATTGGGGTTTCTTAATCATCCCATATCACCTCACTTGCCTTAAAGACTGGTCCATCTACACAGACTCTCTTATAATTATATTCTACTTTATTGTTCTTCTCTTTTTCCTTTATTTTTATTTTACAAACACATCCCAAACAAGCTCCTATACCACAACCCATACGCTCCTCTAAAGATACTTGACAATTAATACTAATGCTTGAGGCGATATCAGCAATCTTTCTTAATATAGCTTTTGGCCCACAAGTAAATATCTGATCCGGTGGCCACACTTGAATTACTTCTTTTAATAGATCAGTTACCAATCCTTTATACTTATAACTTCCATCTTCAGTAGAGATATCTACATTAGCCCCTAAACTCTTAAAAAGTTCCTCGCCTATGACCATTTCTCTTTTTGAAGCGCCTATCAAGACTCGTACTTCTTTGTCCTCAGCTACCGATTTTTCAGCAAGGGCTATTAAGGGAGCAACTCCTATACCTCCTCCAACTATCATAATCTTTTGACTTTTCGGGTAAATATTAAAACCATTCCCGATAGGACCTATAATATTTAAATCATCTCCGACCGCCCTCTGGGCTAATAATTTTGTGCCCTCTCCCACTACCTGGAATAAGATAAAGATCTCTCCTTTATCTTTATCCATTCGGTGAATACTCAAGGGTCGGCGCAGTAGAGGGTAATTATCTTTACTGCACTTAATGTGGATAAATTGCCCGGGAATGGCTTGTTGGGCTATTAAAGGAGCTAATAAACTTATCAAAAAAACATCTGGAGCAACCTCTTTTTTTGATAAAATTCTGGCATTAATATTTAAAATCAAATTTATCCCCTTCCTTCTCTTTTATTACTATTACTACTTTTTCTTCCCTATCTATTTCCTTTAACTTGACTTTAACTATCTCCTTCTTCGAGGTGGGGAGATTTTTCCCTATATAATCTGCCCGAATAGGTAATTCTCGATGCCCTCTATCAATCAGGACAGCTAACTGAATCACCTGGGGTCTTCCCAAATCCACTATCGCATCCATTGCTGCCCTTATTGTCCTTCCGGTATAAAGGACATCATCGACCAGTACTATTTTCTTTTGAGAAACATCAAAAGGTATTTCTGTTCTAAGCACCAGAGGTTGGCGGGCAACTAAAGACAAATCATCTCGGTAGAGAGTTATATCTAAGGTTCCTACCGGGATTTCTTTTCTTTCTATCTTAAAAATCTCTTGCGATAATCTTTTGGCCAAGAAAACTCCCCTGGTCCTTATCCCAATAAGGGCGAGATTAGTTACTCCCTTATTTTTTTCTACTATCTCATGGGCAATCCTTACCAGGGTCCTCTTAATTTCGCTTTCCCCCATCACCACAGTTTTTTCTTGCATATCCAATTCTTTAAACCTCCCCTTATACTATAAATATAAATAAATAATAAACCCCCTTTCAACCCATTCTGGCTGATAAGGGGGCAACAACTTTTCCTTACCAGCCTCACCGGACTGATGTTAAAGGAAGTATTAAATTTATTTTATTAATAAAAATCCTCTTATTAAATTTTAATTAATAAGAGGATATAATTTTCTCTTTTTATCCCCTTATTAGTCTCTCTGAACTAATTTAAAAGGGCAATTTTTATTTTGTTTAATAATATATTAAAAGTACTCAAGAGTCAAATAATTTTCAAATAAAAGTTCTATAATCACAACATTTAGGCTGACAATTTTTACAACTATTATCTTTTTCAGAAGGGATAATTGTCTCTTTACCTACCCCGATTACCCAGGATAACGACTTTTGAGGTACCATCATACACCCCTTGGTTAATCTTACTCCGATATTTTCAGCAGGAATGTTTTTGAAGATAATTTTTTGTTGTGATACATCCCAACCACCATAACCGGGAGAAAAATGCCTGCTGGTTTTAAGACCCTGTTCTTTTACTTCCTGACGGGCAAATTTTCTAATTTTCCGGCTAAAATCTTCAACTGCCACTGTCCCCACTGCATCTAAAGCTAATGCCTGAGGATATTCTCCTTGAGAAAATAACTCAGAAACTTTCTTTTCTAAAAAATCTCCTATAGTAACCACTCCCACCAGCAAATGACTTGCCCCTTTTAATTGGTCAATTATAGATTTAGCAAATCTAAAAGTAAGCCCATTTTCCAAATTAATCCTCCCCTCTGATGTAAAGCTTATAATTTTAATTAAGGAATAAATCTCCTGGGGCTTAAAAAGATTATAACCTCGATTAATTTCCTCTTCGGTAATCTGTAAGATATTTTGATTAGGTTTTTTAACCCTCTTTCTGCTATAGCCTTGATACCGTAATACTTCCTCTCCATCTATATTTAATTTAATATCTTTTATTTTCTTCATATCTCTCATCTTTTAATTTAATAAACGGCAGACTAAATCCATATCTCTTAAGGGAAATATATGAATTCCGGCTACTTCTTTAAATTTATGTATCTTATCAATAAGTTCTCGGGCTATCTTTATCCCCTCCTCTACGTCCTTCCCCTTCATCCTCTTTCTTACTCTGGGGGGAACAAAAATCCCGGGTAAACTATTATTTAAATATTCAACCATCTTATAACTTTTTAAGGGCATAACCCCAATAATTTTGGGTATATTGATATGAGCGGTAAGTTTTAAAAATCTTTCTAATAGCTCTATATCATAAATGGGTTGGGTTTGAACAAAGTTAGCCCCGGCCAATGCTTTTTCCTCAAACCGTGCTATTTCCTTTTTTAAATCCTGGGTAGTGGGATTAATGGCTATCCCTATAAAAAAATCTGTTTTATCTTTAAGTTCGTTCCCCCCATATTCATATCCGTTATTTAGTTTATTTACCATCCTTACTAACTCTATAGAATCTACATCATAAACACCTGTTGCCTTAGTATAATCCCCCATCTGGGGAGGGTCTCCTGTTAAAGCTAGAACATTTTTTACCCCCAAAGCAGATGCACCTAAAAGCTCTGCCTGTAAACCCAGCAAGTTTCTATCTCGGCAAGTTATATGAAAGATTGCCTCTAACCCTATTTTTTCCTGAATAATATGAGAAAGGGCTATAGGACTCATCCTTAATTTGGCCAGAGGACAATCAGTAACATTTACTGCATCTACTATTTTTCTGAAATTGATACTATTTATCTCTATTAAAATCTTATCTAAACTTAAAGTTTTCGGGGGATCTAATTCCACCGTCACTATAAATTTTTTTGCCACCAGTTTCTCTCTTAAATTCATTAACCCTACCTTTACCTTTCTTCCCCCTCTTAACTTATAATCTTCCTTCTCGAAAAGCCTGAAGATATTGCCTGCAAAATTCATCTTTACCCCGCAAAAGGTTGGTTGCTTTAATTAAAGCCATTATCTTCTGATCAGTGGAATCTAATATTACCGCATCAAGACCACAAGCCATTGCTAAAACCACAAAACTTTGATTAATCAATCTTCTTTCTGGTAACCCATAGGAAATATTACTTAATCCTATAATTGTTTTAACTTCAGGATAGGAATCCTTAATTCTGCTTAAAGTTTCCAGAGCAATATTAGAATTTTGAATATTAGTACTAACCGGCAAAGCCAAAGGATCAATATATATATCTTCTGTGAGAATTCCTTCGCCAGTAAATTTTTTTATTAATTCATCAGCAATTTTAAATCTTTCTTTAGAGTCTTGAGGAATACCTTGTTCATCCATAGTAAGGGCTACTATGGAACATTGATATTTTTTGACTAAAGGCAAAATTAATTCCAGTTTTTCTCTCTCTGCTGTTACTGAATTAATCAAGGCTTTTCCCTTACTCCAATCATACACTTTCAATCCTTCCTTAATTGCCTTATGGTTAGGGCTATCAATACATAAGGGGACATTCACTGCTTCTTGGACTATCTTTACCAGCCACTGCATATTTTCTGGTTCATTCTTTCTAATTGTCCCAATATTTAAATCCAACATCTGGGCTCCATCTTCAACCTGTTTTCGAGCTAATTCTTGAATAAACTCTTTATTCTTTCTTTCCACCATCTCTTGAATATTTTTTCGGCTGGAATTTATTTTTTCTCCTATAATCAGCATTTTAAATTACCCCCTTAAAATTTTTAGCAACTCCTTAGCCTTATCTACCGCTGATGCAGCATCTGGGGCGTATCCCTCTGCCCCAATTTCATCGGCAAATTCTTGGGTAACCGGTGCTCCTCCTACCATTACTTTAATCTTATTTCTTAAGCCTGCTTTTTTTAAAATAGTTATTACATCCATCATACCAATCATAGTAGTAGTTAGTAAAGCAGATATACCCACAATATCTGGTTGATGTTCTCGAGTGGCTTTTAAAAATTTTTCAGGAGAGACATCTATCCCTAAATCTATAACTTCAAATCCTCCCCCTCTTAACATCATAGCTACCAAGTTTTTGCCAATATCGTGTAAATCACCCTTTGCAGTACCGACTATCACCTTACCTACGGCCTTTACTCCACTTTTAATCAATTTGGGTTGGAGCAACTCCATCCCTCCATACATTGCCCGAGAAGCCAATAATACTTCAGGAAGAAAAATTTCATTGTTCTTGAATTTTATTCCAACAACATCCATTCCTTTAATCAGGCCTTGCTCTAAAATTTCCTTAGGATCCACCTTTTCCTGTAAAGCTCTCTGAGTAATTTCTTTTACCCTGGAAACATCACCTCGAAATAAGGCCTCTTGTAATTCCTTTAATTCTACCATAAATTATATCCTTCTCTAACTAAATATCTTTGCTTCTATCGAGAAAGTTCCTTAGATTTTTCTGTTGCTCGGCTAACTGCTTTAATAAGAGTTACTCTTATCCCCCCGTCTTCTAATTCCATCAAACCATCTACTGTAACTCCAGCTGGAGTAGTCACAGCATCCTTTAATAAAGCCGGGTGCATCCCTGTTTCCAATACCATTTTAGCTGCTCCTAACAAGGATTGGGCAGTTAATTTTTGAGCCAACTCTCGAGGTAATCCCATCCTTAATCCTCCTTCAGTTAGGGACTCAATAATTATATAAGTATAAGCCGGACCGCTACCCGATAAGGCAGTAACTACCTCCATTAATTCTTCCCGGTAAATAACCTCCACTAACCCTACTGCTCCAAAGATATCCATGGCCATCTTTATATGTCTTTTATCAACATACCTTCCTGGGCAAAGAACAGTCATCCCTTCATTGATTAAGGCGGGGGTATTAGGCATAGCCCTGATTACCAGAATATTCCTTCCCAAACAATCCTCTATAAATTGAGTGCTGGTAGCTGCGGCAATAGATATTATTAATTGTTTTTCTGTGACCACCTCTTTAATTTCAGAAATCACTTTCTTCATCATCTGGGGCTTAATGGCTATAATAATTATATCTTTTTCTAAAATCATTTCTTGATTATTAAGATAAGTCCTGATACCATATTTTTTGTTTATCTCTTGGGCATGTTCTTCCTGGGCAGTACTTCCGTATAAATTTTCTTTCTTCACTAAATTATTTTTAATCATACTATTAAGAAGGGTTTCCCCCATCTTACCCACTCCAATTATAGCAATTTTTTTATTAGTTAGCATAATATTTGTATTCCCCCCTTGATAAAATATTTTTAATTATTAAATTAACCAACTTTTTTATTATAATATATAAAAATGCCCAGCAAACAAATCCATTTTATCGGCTCAATAAAAGGGACCTATCCACTGGGGTCTTTTATACCCACGGTGTAACACTAATACTAAAAGTATTAGCATCTTATACCACTTGGTCCAGACTCTAATCTTGATTGATTAGACGGAACCCTAGGTATACTCCCGTAATTTAAAAATTATAACATATTGTATCATATTGTATGTCAAGAAAATAGAATAACTTGTGATTATTCAGTAATTTTAGATTATTCTGATAACCTATGAATAAAGATACCACTACGAAGTTTGGGTTCGAACCAGGTTGACTTAGGTGGCATTATCTTACCCGCATCAGCAACTGCCATTAATTCTTCTATAGAAGTGGGAAATAAGGCAAAGGCAACCTCCATCCCTTTATCTACCCTTCTTTCCAACTCCTTTAAACCCCTGATCCCCCCTACAAACTTAATTCTCTGGTCTGTTCGGGGGTCTTGTATTCCCAAAATCGGGGCAAGAAGATTATTTTGAAGTATCGATACATCAAGTCTTTCTACTTCATCATTTTCATTAAAAGCTCCTGGTTTGGTTGTCAGTTTATACCAGGATTTTTTTAAATACATTCCAAAGGTATGTTTTGCCTCGGGTCTATATGGTCTCTCTCCTTTATACTTTTCAATCTCAAAATTCTGGGATATTTTTTCCATAAATTCTTCCTCAGAATTTCCGAACAAATCTGCTACCACTCGATTACAATCCATAATATAAAGTTCATTATCAGGGAAAAGTACAGAAAGGAAGTAATTAAATTCTTCTTTACCGGTATAATCTTTAAACTGTTCTCTTCTCTGAAGCCCTACTTTGGTCGCTGCTGCTGCTCGGTGGTGGCCATCAGCGATATAAAGATAATCAATCTCTGCAAAAGCCTTTATTAATTGTTCAATTGTTTGTTCATCATCAATTACCCAGCAAGTATGGATTATTTTATCCTCAGAAGTAAAATCATATACGGGATTTTCTTTTTTGGTCCATCTATTTAGAACTTCAGTTATTTCCATTTTTGCCTTATAGGCCAGAAATACTGGACCAGTATTTGCATCGTTAAAATCAATATGTTTTATCCGATCTTCTTCTTTATCTGCTCGGGTATTTTCATGTTTTTTGATTAAACCTATGAGGTAATCATCAATAGAAGCACATACCACAAGCCCAGTCTGGGTTCTTCCTTTCATTGTTTGTCGGTAGATATAGAAATTCTCTCTTTTATCTTGTAAATAGACTTCTTTCCGAACCATTTTATCCAGGTTCTCTCGGGCTTTCTTATATACCTCTTTATCATAAGGATTTATAGTAGAATCAAGGTCTATCTCAGCTTTATTTATATGAAGAAATGAATGAGGATTATCCTTGGCCATCTGATAGGCTTCTTCTCTGTTTATAACATCATAAGGTGGAGATGCTACCTTGGTTACTAATTCCAACTTAGGTCTTAAAGCTTTAAATGGTTTGACTACTGGCACTTTTTATCCTCCAATTTTAATCTAAAAATATTCTTTGATAATTGAAACGATTTCCTCCCCAATCCTTTTTTGGGCCTCTTTAGTTGAGGCTCCGATGTGAGGGGTGACTGAAACTTTTTCATGTTTCACTAACTCAAAATTCTTGGTTGGTTCTTCACTGAAGACATCAATTCCTGCTCCGGCAAGCTTCCCGGAATTTAGGGCCTCTATCAAAGCTTTCTCATCCACTACACTACCCCGAGCACAATTGATAAGATATACTCCGTCTTTCATTTTGGAAAATTCTGACTTACCAATCACGGGAGACTTATCTTTATTTCCGGGTACATGCAAGGAGATAAAATCCGAATCAACAAGAAGTTTATCCAGAGAAATAAAAGAATATTCGGGGAAATCTTTGGCTGGTCCTAAGATATCGGTGTAGATAATCTTCATCCCTAACACTTTAGCTTTTTTGGCTAATTCTTTCCCGATCCTACCAAAACCGACAATTCCTAAAGTTTTACCGTAAAGTTCTAACCCTTTATATTGTTTTTTATTCCATTTACTTTCTCTCATAGTAACATTGGCAATTCCAATGAACCTGGCCAGAGAAAACATATGCCCTAAGGCCAATTCCGCTACTGCCGAACTGCTTGCTTTGGGAGTATTTCGAACTTTTATTCCTTGCGACTCAGCATAAGAAACATCTATATTGTCCATTCCTACTCCACCCCGAATAATCAGCTTTAAATTTTCGGTCTTTAGAGCCTCATCAATAATCTCTTTTCTGACTTTAGTAGCAGAACGTACTATCATTACATTAAAATTCTTCGCCTGTTCTTTTAACTCTTCGGGTTCAAAAAATTGTTCTGTTACTTCATGCCCCATATCTTTTAGGGTACATACAGCCCCTTTATCCATTCCATCAGTTACTAATATTTTAATCATTTTATTCTCCTTTTTTATAATCCTAAAATATCATCTATATTAGAAAGAAGCTCTTTAATATCTTTAAGACCAAGTTCAGCCATATGGGCTATCCTGAAGGTCTTCTCTTTCA
>JAUWHZ010000006.1 GCA_030605615.1 Atribacterota bacterium
ACAAATTCCACCTGCATATCTTTCTGGCCTATCCGCAGAAGACTGTTATCAGCCTTTTTCTCCTGGCTGGCTTTTCTTCCTTCACCCCATACTGCCCAGGTTAAAGCATCCAGAAGGGCGGACTTACCCTGACCATTATTACCCGAAAGACAGGCGATGTGAAACTGGGTAAAATCAAGAGGGGGGACATCTTCACCATAACTTAAAAAATTTTTCAGGGCTAATTTTACCGGTATCAATTTTTAATCCTTTCTCTTTTATACATTTCCGTCTAATTCTTTTTCTAACTCCTGGGCATAAGTTTTTAATTCCTCAGACAATGGAACTAAATCAGGACTATTCTTAATATATTTATCCATAGCCTCTAACATTCCTAAATTTTCTGTAATTTCTTTCACTCTTTTTCTTCGTTCTACAAGTTTAGATTTTTTGGCAATAGCACTTACTAAAAAGGCTTCCTCCAAGGCAGAGTGTATCCTTTTAAAATCCAGTAAATCTTCCCTATCTTCTGACATAGTATAAAACACCCTCACCACTGCCTCGAATAAATCATACTTCTCAATTTCTCCTAACAAAGTGTTAGTGGGGTCTTGCTCTTCGCTAATTACCACATCTATGGTAACAAACTTTCGGGCAGGGAGAGGAATAAATTCATAAGAAGTTTTGCCTTTTTCTATATTCACCAAACAAACCCCTTTGTCATCCTTCTCCTCGCCAAAATTTATTCTTTCGATACTGCCCGGATAAACTACCGGAGGATGATTATTAAGATTTAAATCTTGAAATTTATGTATATGACCCAAAGCTACATAATCAAATTCTTTTTGAGCCAATACTTGAGTAGAAAATACCGGATCCCTTCCGATTATAGCCGACCTCTCTGAGCCGGAATAAGTTGCTTCTGCAGCAGCCAGGTGAGCAGCAAAAATCGCGGGAGTATCTGGCTTCATCATCCGGGCAAATTTCTTAATCTTTTTTCTCGCTCTTCTCTGAATCTCCTTGGTAATCTCTTCATCGGTAAAATCCTTATATTCTTCTTTGCTAAGAAATAAATTCTTGGTAGGCCAAGGCAGACCGAAGACTTGAACCGGCCCGTCCTTGGTTTCTATATTTAACAGCTCCGGTTCGGTTACTACTTTTACTCCGGAGACGTTTAAAGTATCGAAGATATCTAATGAGGTGGCTTTGCCAAAAGATACAGGATTATCATGATTTCCATTTATCATTACTACCGGAATTTCTGCTTTGCTTAATCTATAAATCTGCCGGGCAAATTCACGTTGATGGGTAGGATTAGGATTGCTATTTTTATAGGCATCACCGGTAAATATCACCAAATCTACTTTTTCTTCCAAAGCAATATCAATAGCAAAACTAAAACATTCAATAAAATCCTTTAATCGGGTATGTAATCCAGTGGAAGGGTCTATCCGTCCATAATTTTCCATCCCCAGATGAACATCAGCTAAGTGCAGAAATTTCATTTGATTTTTTACCTTTCCAATTATTTTTCAAGTTAATTATCTAATCTTTTAAATTTAGGGGAATAATTTCTTTAATTATAGCATAAAATTTAATGTCCCTTTACTGCGCTTTCACCGGCCAGATATCCTGTACTCCAACACTCTTGTAGATTATATCCCCCTGAAGGGCCATCAAGGTCTAAAATCTCCCCGGCAAAATAAAGATTTTCTATTTTTTTAGAACACATAGTATTCGGATTTATCTCTTTAAGCGCAATTCCTCCACTGGTCACTACTGACCACTTAAATCCCAATAACTCGGTTGGTGTTAATTCCAATTCTTTAAAGAGGTGAATTAATTTATTTCTTTCTTCCCGGGTTATGTAATCCACTTGCTTACTCGGCTCTATACCGGAAAGTCTAATAATTACTGGTATCATCGATAAAGGCAATAATTCTTTCAGTGAATTTTTAAACATCCTCCCTTTAAATTTTTCCAAATCTCTCTGTATTCTTTTATCCAATTTCTTAAAATCCAAGGCTGGTTTTAAATCTAAGATTAACTTAACCGGACCATTTTTTAATAATGTCCCAATATTTTTACTCATATCCATAACGATAGGGCCACTCACTCCAAAGTGAGTAAAGAGCATTTCTCCAAAACGTTCATCACACTTCTTACCATTTTGGAATAATTTGAGCGAGACATTCTTAAGAGATAATCCTTGTACCTCGCGCACCCAATCTTCAGATGTCTTTACCGGATTAAGAGCAGGAACTGGCTCAATTATAGTGTGCCCTAATTGCTCAGCCCATTGGTAGCCATCACCGGTGGAACCAGTCTGAGGATAAGATTTACCTCCTGTACAGATAATATATTTACTAGCAGATATATGACGATCCCGAAGCAGTACTTGAAATATTTTTCTATTCCTATGTTTAGAACTAATTACCTTAGAATTATACAAAATAGTGACTCTCCCCTCAGCTAAATATTTTACAAGTACATTTAATATATCCTGGGCATTGCCATTTTCCGGGAAGATTCTATCTCCCTGTTCTACTTTTCCTTTTACGCCCCAGGATTCAAAAAAATCAATCACCTCTTTTACCCCAAATACTGATAAAGCTCTATAAAGAAATCGTCCATTTCTGCCAAACTTTTCCGCAAACTTCTTTATATTAAATTCTTTATGAGTGAAATTACAGCGACCCTTTCCAGTAAGCAATAATTTTTTACCCAAAATTTCATTCTTTTCGATTAAAACAACCTTTGCTCCTAATTCTGCTGCCCGACCAGCAGCCATCATCCCGGCTGGTCCCCCACCTATTACCGCACTATCAAATGAATTATTATCTTTCATGATAAGTATATCCCTTCTTTTCCGTGTCAGGGGATGGTCCTTTGACACGCTTTTTAATGAAAATAAATATTTATTTTATATTATATAATACTATGTGATTTTAAAACAATTTAGTTTCAATCCACAACAAACATTAAAGATTTCGTGTATAATAGATTTAAATTTCCTTAAATCATAAAGACAAGCAGGAGATAAATTCTATGATTTCCCTTGAAAATATCAGCATTACCTTCCTGGAGAAAATTCTCTTCGATAATTTGAGCTGGAGAATTCCTAAAGGCAGTCGCATCGGCCTGGTGGGTGATAATGGCACCGGAAAGACTACACTATTTCGCGCTATTATAGGGCTTGTTCAACCTGATAAGGGTAATATTACTCTACCAAAAAACCAGCAAATTGGTTACTTGCCTCAGGATCTGGTTGAAATCAATAGCAACACAGAACTTATCCCATATCTAAAGGAAAAGTCAGGTATTGCCAAATTGGAACATACTCTGAAAATTTGCGAAGAACATTTGGCCTCTCTTTCTCCGGAATCAAGTAAATATCAAGCAACTTTAAATAGGTATGAAAAAATATCGAACCTTTGGGAAATGCGGAGTGGTTATATTTTCTCAATCCAGGCGAAGAAAGTTCTCAAAGGTTTAGGTTTTCAAGAAAAAGATTTCACCCGTCGGTGTACTGAATTTTCTGGCGGATGGAAGATGCGGATAGTCCTGGCTTCGATACTGCTTTCTTCACCGGATATAGTTTTACTTGATGAACCTACCAATCATCTGGATACAGAAAGCTTGGAATGGCTGGAAGGCTGGCTCTTAAATTTTTCCGGAACCATAATAGTCATCTCTCATGACCGATACTTTATGGATAAGCTTATGACTCAAATTGCAGAATTAGCTCATCAGAAATTGACCATCTACCAGGGAAATTTTTCCTACTATCTAAAAGAAAAAGTAAAACGACAGGACTTATTGCAAAAACAAGCTAAAAACCAGCAGACAAAAATAGCTAAAACTGAAGCCTTCATCGAGAGATTTCGTTATAAAAACACTAAGGCAGCACAGGTGCAAAGCAGAATAAAGATGCTACAAAAAATGCAAACCATAAAAATTGATAAACCAGCAAAAAAAGCCACCATCTATTTTCCCAAATGCCCCCGAAGCGGGAACAAAGTAGTTGAAGTGGAAAATTTATCCAAGATTTACAATGAGAATACAGTCTTTAGTAATTTGAATTTTACTCTGCATCGTGGGGAGAAGGTGGCTCTTGTGGGGATAAATGGGGCAGGCAAATCAACCCTTTCTCGATTGATCAGCAAAAGAGAAAAGACCCCTACTGGCACAGTACATACAGGACATAAAGTCAATCTGGCTTTCTTTTCTCAAGAAAGCTCACAAAACCTCAATTATCTCCATTCTATCTGGCAAGAAATATCTACTACCTCAAGCTCTATGACCACTAGTGAAAGGAGAAGCTTATTAGGAGCTTTCCTTTTTTCCGGGGAAGATATTTACAAATCGATCGATATACTCTCAGGAGGAGAAAAATCTCGCCTGGCTTTGGTAAAGATTCTGATGCAGGAATCCAATTTCCTGATACTCGATGAACCGACCAATCATCTGGATATAATAACTAAAGAATTATTTCAGCAAGCTTTATTAAAATATAGCGGAACTATCTTGATTGTATCTCATGACCGCTTCTTTTTGGACAATCTAATAACTCGGGTAATTGAAATACGCGATGGTAAAATTTATGATTATCCTGGAAACTATTCCTATTTCATAGAAAAACGAGCTCAATTGTTGGTAGAAATTAATGATGGTGACTTATCTGTCAAAAGAGTGGAGCAATCGAAGCTAAAAGTAAAAACCTTAGATAAGCTAAGAAAACAGAAAGAAGCAGAAGAACGGAATCGTATCTACCGACAAAATAAAGATATTCTGGATAAATTAAAATCAATAGAAGAAAAAATAAAATTCTTAGAAAAAAATAAAGCTAACATAGAGGGTCAATTATGTAACCCAATCATCCTCAAGGATTCAAAGAAAGTACAGAAACTGATGATTGATTTAAAGAAATATAACCAAGAACTTGAAACCATAACCAAAACCCGCGAAAACCTAATCTTAAAAATTAAGGAAATTTAATAATATTTTTGTAAAAGACTTTGAAAAATGATTTTTTAATCTAAATCTATTTCTTGTCCTTCGATTTTTAGTTTTTTTCTGCTGACCCAGACGAAGCCCTCGTCTGCGGTGATAACTGCCACATCCACCGGTCCGCCAACACCAGGCATATCTCCTGGATTAGCTATAATCCCATCAGAAAAACGTTGCATTGCCGAAGTAGTCTGGATCATTAAAGTACAAAAATCTATGGCATCCTGCAGGGTCATTGTCCCCCACTGAATAGCATATTGTAAATTCCCCAGTTGTTTTCTTACTTCTGTTTGTCCAATCTCCCGTACTGTATCATTAACAAACTTTAGATTACTAATTCTTCCATCAAATCCTAAAACAATCCTGGAAACTACATCAACTTGACCGATCCAGCTTGCTCCATACTCTTTACCTTTTTCTTTGCTATCTCGTTTTTTCTGAACCTCACCAGGAATACGGCAAGTATAAACTTCATAGGAACCATCTCTATTAAAACCAGCCACCAGAAGGGTTATCACGTCGATTCCACCTATACCATTTTTCAAATTACCTTGTAGATCTTTATATTGAAACTTAACCATATAATTTTCTTGTTTAACTTCTAAAACTTCGAAACCTTGCCGCCTGAGGTCACTATTAATCTTTTCTACTGCATCATCTAACCTCTTTTGCCATTCATATTTTATATCAAAAAGACTATGCAATCTCTCCGCAGTATCCCTTAAACTTAACTTTTCTACTTCGGTCTCCCTTTTAAACTGTTCAATAAATTTACTAACATTTTTCATTACTCCATCTTCTGGCAAAAAAGCCAAGCCAGTTACAATTACACCAATCCTTTTATTCAACTGAAAAAGTTTGGAAGCATTATCGCTTCCAATGCGAGCCATCCCTTTCCGGTTGCGATATGATTGCCGGCTATCAGTAGCCAAAACAATTCCTTCTGGAGTAGTAGTATTTATTCCTAATGACATATTATCATCTCCATTCTAAAAACATTTTTACTTTTTTTCTTCCTCTATAATTTTAATAAGCTTTAATAATATTTCTATTCGTGGCTGAGCATTCATATGTATAAATACTTCTAATGCCTCCTGGTAATACTTTAATGCCTTCTCGGATTTGCCTAAAGTAATGTAAACCAGACCTATATTTCCAAGATTAGTGGCTATACCTTCTTTATATCCTATCTTTTTATTTATCTTTAGTGCATCCTGATAATAACTTAAAGCTTGATTAGTGTCCCCTAAGTTACTGTAGGTAAGGCCAATACTGTTAAAAACATTGGCTATCCCTTCTTGGTATTTATTCTTTTTATTAATCTCCAAGGCTTCCTGATAATATTTTAATGCTTCATTTGGTTTGCCTGAATTATTATATACCACCCCAATATTGGTCAGACTATTGGCTACACCTTGTTCATCTTCAATCTTCTTATTAACCTCCAATGCTTCTTCTTGATATTTTAAGGCTTCATCATGTTTATCTAATTCATTATATACAGTACCTATATTGTTAAGATTATGGGCTATTCCTTGTTCGTGTCCGAGCTTTTTATTAATCTCTAAGGCTTGCTGGTAATATTCCAATGCTTCATCGGGTTTTCCTAAGTTATGATAGATATTTCCTATATTGCCAAGTGCAACTGACTTTGCTGGTAATTTCGCAATTTTATTTTCTGCCCTCTTAAAAATATTTAATGATTCTTTAAAATGTTTTTCTGCCTCGTTTAGTTTAGATAAAAAATAATAACAGTTGCCAATAAGGATATTAAGGGTAATTTTATCTTCCTCGGGGGTATCAGAATTATTCAAGCATTCTCTATATGCTTCAATAGCTTTATTAAATTTATATTCTTTTTCGTGCCTTTGACCTGTATTGAAAGAATCTGCTAATAAAGGATTTCTTTCCAGACTATCGATCAAAGCTCTCGGTAGATTTCTATCGAATAATTCCTGTCTTTCGTATAAACGATTATAAAGTTCTTCTCTTTTAGATTTTTCTTCTTTAGCTTTTTTATCTTTTACTATCATATATGCATCAAAGATGATTATTAAGGCACAGACAATCCAGAGCCATATTTTCATTTCCATGGTTATATTTTTTAGTCTAAATATGCAAGCCGCAAAAATTAATGGTCCTACTATTGAAATAAAATTTATTAATAAATTCATATTTATATCTCCTTAGATAAATTCCGATTAGGGTAAATTACTGTAAAAATCTATATAATCTGTTTCAAGGTAATCTAAAATCAAAATTTGATCCCTGTTTTTTATTACTATGTATTTTATATTCGATAAAACTCTGAGAAATCCTTTTTTTTAGAATATATTATTTATAATTTTTTAGATACGGTATTAATATTGTGGTAAAATTATGATTAAATGATTTTAAAGAAAAAAAGTAAGTAGAAATTAATGGGGATTTTAATGGTTATGTTTTCGGTGATAATTGTTCAAGTGGATAAGCTTTTACCTTTGAATAAAAAAGATAAATGACCTTGCAATTTTCCCCCCTCACCCTAATCCTCTCCCGCCAAGGGGAGAGGGAATAGAGATTGCCATGCCCTGATAAATCAGGGTTCGCAATGACTTTTGGATTTTTTGCGGGTTCGATAAATCGAACACCTACATTTTTATAAGAGAACTCCAGTAAAGATAGGGTTTATTGAGAGGCTTCAGGCTTGATAAATCAAGCCTTTACAGATTATTTGACATTGAATCCGATAAGTCTAATTCTACCATCTTGTCTAAAGCCTCGCCAGTTAAACGATACACCAGCCACTCATCCATAGCTTTAGCACCCAGATTTTCATAAAACTTCCGAGCGGGATTCCATTTTAAAACAAACCATTCCATTCTGCCACATTTATGTTCTTTGGCAATATGAGCACAATATTTAAATAAGGCGGTACCAATTCCCTGTCCCCGATATTCCTTAGAAACAAATATATCTTCTATATAAAGACCAGGACGACCAACAAAAGTCGAAAAATTATAAAAATATAAGGCATAACCGACGGGTTTTCCCTCAATTTCTGCTATAAGGACCTGCGCATATGATTTATCTCCAAAGAGGGTTTCTCGGAGAATATCTTCAGTAGCCACCACTTCTTTTGTCATTTTTTCATATACTGAAAGTTCCTTAATAAATTTAAGAATTAAGGAGACATCCTCTGCGGAAGCCTTTCGGATATTCAGATTAACCTTTTCAGATTTTTTCATAATTATTTCTCCTGATAATCTATATTTTGTTTACTTTTTGGGTTGCAATCATCTAATAATTTTTCTATTTGGCAAGCATTATTCTAAATAGGTTAATTCTTCACTTTCTAAATTTATACTTGTAGTATAATTCCCTTTATAAGCAGTAAGTATAGTGCTATATTTTCTTGGTATATCATCTGCAGCATGAGTAAATTGTATTATAACATCTTGGGCAAATTTTTTATCCTGGTCTAAATCAAGTTCTAATTCTGCAATTACTCCATCTCCATAAGTTATTACGGTAACTTTATCTCCAGTTGTAGACCCACTTAAACTAAGGTGAACATAACCAAAAGTCAAATCTCCTATTTCTTCTGTTGTGGTATACCATTCCACATAAGATAATGATAATATTGGTTCATTATTTAAACTTAAACAACCAACGAATAAGAAAATAGACATTCCCACTACCAGCGTTAAAACTAGTAATTTTTTCATAATTTTTCTCCTTTTATTATAAATTTTTCTTTATCCG
>JAUWHZ010000024.1 GCA_030605615.1 Atribacterota bacterium
TTCTTTTTTGATTCGTCTTTTTGCAATTTCTAATAATTCTTGAGTCAAATCGAGCAAAATAATGTCGTATCCCATTTTCGCTAGTTTAATTGTATATCTTCCAGGACCTCCACCAGCATCTAAAATTAAACTTTTCTTTGGTAGATGCTTTTTAAGAAAATACATCGTTGTATCAAATTCTAATCGATGGTATGGATCTCTAGCTAATCTTTTCCATTCTTTTATGCCATATTCTGTATAATATTTTTTAACTAGTTTTTTAGTCATAAGAATAATGTTTGATAAATAGTTTATATTCCTTTCTAAATTTTTGTGACCCCGAGGAATTATGCTTAACGAAACGCGGGTTGGCGAAGTCCACGAGGGTAGCTTCATCATCATCATCGAATTCAGTGAAGTATTTAGTCAACGACATTACTCATCAGTTCCATCATCCATGCCGTGGATTTGGGCGGAGCGAGGAACGAGCGCAGCCGCCTACCTGTACTTCTGCGATGTTGAGGCTGAATTATAATAACAATTAGAACTTGTTCTATAAATCTCTATATCCATAAATTACGTTCTTACGGTATTTGGAATTCTTACCTTTAAGATACTCTTGTATTAAACGCTCTGTATATGGATCTAAAGGCAAGCTTAAGGATTCTTGGGGGGTTATCCATAAAAATTCTTCACTTTCCTCATTTATTTTTACATCATCCGAATCAGTTTTACAGCTGAAATCAATATATATGAAATGCTTTCGCTTATGGTAAAACTTATTGAAAATCGAATCCTGTATGGCAAGTATTTCAACATCGTATATATTTAATCCGGTTTCTTCCTTAACCTCCCTGCGTACAGCATCATGCATTTTCTCACCGATTTCTACATGGCCACCTGGTATAACATACCTGTTCTTATGCTTCTTACCTTTCAATAGCAAGATTCGGCCTTGTTGATCAAAGATCAGAGCACCTACAGTTGGTTCAGGATAAGCTATATTTGGCATTCTAATTTTATCCTCCGATTTGTTTCTATTATGGGATTATCCAGTAATCAATTTCTATGATATTTATACAAGCTGATTTTGTATATCAATCTAATTAACCGCTTGCCAATTTAGCCCAGACTCAATTTCGCATAAAGTCCTGAGCGTATCTGAAGTCCAGCCGTTAGGCTGGATTTGGGCGGTGGTGCGAAGCACCGTAGCCAGATACGCTCTGTTATATGAAGTGGCGGTTTCCTTCATTTTATTCCTATATTGAATATCTGTCCTTCCTTCTTGATGCACTCTACTTTTCTGAAGCCCGCGTCTTTTAGTACATCAATATAGTCCTGAAATGTTCATTTGAAATGAGGAGTAGGAAGAGAATGAAGGTATTGTAAATCAAATAACTATCTCTTGATTTTCTAATATTCTGGTCGGGGCGAGAGGACTTGAACCTCCGACCCCCTGAACCCCATTCAGGTGCGCTTCCAAACTGCGCTACGCCCCGACAGTTACATTATACTAAATCATTTTTATTAAGGCAATAAAATTATAGCTTAATGAACTTTTTACCTTCGATTTCTTTTATCAAATCTTTTAATTCAAGGTTTAATAATACTTCACTAACTTTACTGGCAGATAATTTGCTAATTTCAATAATTTCATCTATGTGCATAGGTTCGTTAGATATTATCTTATAAATTATTTGGTCTTCTTTAGACAGAGAATATTTTTCCGGATTTATTTCTTTTGTATTTGTTTCTTGGGTTACAATCCCAGGAATTTCTTCCAGAATATCCTGATAAGTATTTATTAATTTCGCTCCTTGTTTTATCAAATTATGCGTACCATTTGACATTGAAGAGGTTATATTTCCTGGAACAGCAAAAACTTCTCTACCTTGTTCAAGGGCAAAATCAGTAGTTATTAAGGCTCCACTCTTTTCTGCAGCTTCTACTACCACTGTTCCTAAACTTAATCCACTAATAACGCGGTTTCTTCGAGGAAAATTCTGCCTTTCTGGCAAAGTAGAAAAAGAAAATTCAGTTATTATTGCTCCTGATTCTTCAATCTCTTTCGCTAACCTTCTATTTTCAGGGGGATAAATAAGATCAATTCCACAACCCAATACCGCAATCGTCCGGCCATTTACTGATAATGCACCTTTATGAGCCGCTGTATCAATTCCTCGAGCCATTCCACTTATTATAGTCAATCCAACTAAAGCTAAATCCTTACTTAAATTTTCTGCTACCATTTTTCCATAGTATGTAGCTTTTCTTGAACCCACGATTGAAATAGAATTTTTATCTTTTTCTATAATGCTTCCTTTAAAATATAAAACCGGGGGAGGATCATGAATTTCTTTTAAATTCTGCGGATATAATCCATCATTTATAGTTAATACTCTAACTTTATGCTGATCTAATAAATCTAATTCTTTGTTCGGGTTGATATTATTCTTTTCTTCGGAAATTCTGGAGGAAATTTTATTGCTCAAACTTAGCACTTTTAATATTTCTCCTGACTTTGCATGCCAGGCATTCTCGGCTGAACCAAAATATTTAATTAGTTTATGAAATCTTTTTGGCCCTATATCTGATATTTTATTCCAGGCCAACCAATATTTTAATTCTTGTTCTTTCACCTGACACTCCTTCCTCGATTCCTTACGGGTTCGATAAATCGAAACTCTACATTTACATAGACAGGCGAGACGCCTTTCCTACACTGGATGTTGAGATTGCTTCGTCGCTTCGCTCCTCGCAATGACAGAAAATATTTCACCCTCACCCTGCCCTCTCCCCTCAAGGGAGAGGGAGATTGGGAATGACATTGTACACGTAATTTGCAATGCGATATGCGATATACTAATAAGAACCTTTGCTAACTAACAGATTCACTGTTTTGTCTTTTGAAGTTATATTTCCCGGCTCAGGTTTTTGGGCAATAACCTTTTCTTTAGGTATTGAAAAATGATAAGTATAGGTAATTTTACCCAAAGTCAATCCATATTCCTGGATAATTGTAATAGCTTCCTTTAACTCTTTATTTCTAAGATCGGGGATATTAACACTAAAAAATTTACCCCCTTTGCTTACCACTACATAAATTTCCCTATGTTCTTTTACTTTCGATCCTGCAATTGGATCTTGCCTGATAATACTATTCTGGGAAATATTTTCGTCAAATTCTTCTCCGGATACCTTTATCTGTAGTCCAGCTTTATATATTTTTTCTTGGGCAACTTCTAAGTCATCGCCAATTACAGAAGGAACGATAGTATCTGGAACATAGAATATATTTTGAAATATTAGAAAGGCACATACTCCCCCAGCAATCACTATAAAAATTAAAAAAATCAGGGTTATAAACGGTTTAAAAATAAAATGAAATATTCTTCCTATCCACACCATTTATGGACCTATCCTTTTCTTATCATTTTTGACATAAAGAACCCATCTAAATCTAAATTAGAAAGTCCGAGATATATCTGGAAAAATTTCTTTTGATTAGATTTATAAACTTTCAATCTTTTTTCTTTTATAAAATCACTTAAATCTTCTAATTCAAAATTATGGTTTTTGTCTAAAAATTTACCTACTACTTCTTCGTTCTCTTCTGGCTCGGTACTGCAGGTAGAATATATTAATCTACCTCCAACTTTCACATAATTTGAAGCAGTAGATAATATTTCTCCTTGTAATTTAGATAGTTCTTGAAATCTTTTTAAATTAAAGGTTTGCCACTTTAAATCAGGTTTTCTTCGTAAAACTCCCAAACCTGAACAGGGAACATCTACCAATACTTTATCTGCTTTATTTATATAATTTTTATTTAATTTAGTAACATCATTTAGCTGTGTTTTTACTATATTAATTCCCAGTCTCTGGCAATTATCTTCTACCATTGATAATCTTTTTTTATGGGTATCAAAAGCCAAAATAGTACCTTTATTATTCATTAATTGGGCAAAATGAGTAGTTTTTCCTCCTGGGGCACTGCAAACATCGATTATGAATTCTCCAGGTAGAGGATCTACTAAATGAGAGACTAATATTGATGCTTCATCTTGAATTTGGAATAATCCTTCCTTGTAAGCAGGGAATTTCGTAATATTAGGAAGTCCTTTAAGATACAAGGCTTCTTCGGTAAAAGCACCTTCTTTAACAGTTATATTCTCTTTTTCCAAAAACTTTTTTAAATCTGAGCGGGATATCTTTAAGGTATTAGTTCTGATTACCAAAGAAGGTATTTTATTATTTGCTTTACATATTTTAATAGTTTCTTTAAATCCAAATCTCTTCAGCCAACGTTCAATTATCCAATAGGGATGTGAATAAACCACTGATATATATAGAGCAGTTTCTTTATCTTTATCTGGCCAGCGAACATTCTTTCTATCTCGAATAATATTCCTCAAAATACTATTTACAAACTTAGCTACTTTAGGATTTCCATATTTCTTTGCTAACTGGACGGATTCATTACAAACCGCATAATCAGGAACTTTATCTAAAAATAATAATTGATAAACACCCATCCTCAATATATTTTTAATCCAAATTGGTGTTTTATCAAAATTTTTAATAGAAAATTGTGATATTGCCCAATCTAATTTACTTCTATTTCTTACAACTCCATAGGTTATCTCATTAATAAATGCTGCATCTCTTACAGTAACTTTATTTTTTTCTAAAAAATTGTTTAATATAATATTAATATAGCTCTTTTTATAATCAATTTTCGCTAAAGCGTTTAAGATGATTTCCCTTATCCAATCAACTTCTACTTTATCCATAAACTCAATCTATCTTTAACCCCTTCTATTCCTTAATACTATAAGCCTTAATAAATGAAACACAGCTACTGCTGCAGCGGCTACATAGGTTAAAGCGGCAGCATTTAGGACTTTTTTAACCGAAATTATTTCTATATCGGAAATAATATTTTCTTTAATTAACAAATTAACCGCTCTCTTGCTGGCATCAAATTCAACTGGTAAAGTGACTACTTGAAATAAAACTGCTAACGAAAAAGCGATAATACCAATATCCATCAATCCGGGGAGACTGAATAAAAATCCAATTAAAAACAAAGGAATAGCCATACGAGAACCGATGTTGGTAACTGGCACCAGATTACTGCGGATAGTAAGAGGAAAATAATTCGTTGAATCTTGAATGGCGTGGCCTATTTCATGAGCCACAATCCCCTGGGCAGCTAATGATTTACCATAATAAACCTCATTAGATAGGCTTAATCTCTTTTTTCTGGGATCATAATGGTCAGAAAGCTTGCCTTCTATCGGCTCTATTTTTATATTTCTTAAATTATTTTGTAGTAATAATTCCTGAGCTACTTCCTTCCCGGTTAATCTACTTTTGGCTAATATTTTTGAATACTTTGTATAAACTGTTTTTACTTTATATTGAGCATAGAGAGTTAAGATGATTGCTGGTACTAAAATAATTATGGTACTGTCGAAAAAAAACATAAAAAATCTCCTATTATTTACAATCAATAGACAGGCGAGACGCCTGTCCTACATATATTTATAAACTATCTTACGTGTGTTTATTATCTGTCCTACGTGTATTTATTATGACAAATGTGTATTATTTGCCTAAAATATCTCCTACTTTAATTTTATAACCATTAACAAACTGCTGGGCTGACATTTCTTTTGCTCCCGATGGAATTACTTTTAATATTTTTATAATTCCTTTATCTGCGGTAGAAATTAAAATAGCATTTTTTTCAATCTTGACCACTTCACCAGCGGTGGCGAAATCCAGCTTGAGTTCATTTTGATAATTGTATAGAAATCTTGCCATAGTAATCTTAAGTTTTCTTTCCTTATAATAGGTAAAAGCACCTGGGTAAGGGATGGTCCCTCTTATTAAATTATAAATTTCTTCCCCTTTATTGTCCCAGATTATTTCTCCATCTTCTTTGGACATTTTCTTAGTATAAGTTGCCAATCGCTTCTCTTGAGGAATCCGTTTAATATTTCCATTCTTTATTTCTTTTAAAAGGTCATTGATAATCTCTGCACTTAAATTAGATAATCTTTTATTAAGCTCTCCATAGGTTTCATCCGGTAAAATAGTTATTTCCCGCTGATCTATAATCTCACCAGCATCTACTTTTTCATTCATAAACATAAAAGTTATTCCAGTCTTTTTTTCACCATTAATGATAGGCCAATTAATGGGAGCAGCACCGCGATACTTGGGTAGTAATGATGCATGAATATTTATACAGCCTATCCGGGGAATATTCAGCATATCTTTAGAAAGAATTTGACCATAAGCAACTACCAAAATAATATCAGGGTTAAATTCTTTTACTTTCTTTATAGATTCCTCTTCATTGATATTCTCAGGTTGAAATACTGTTATTCCCCTGCTCAGGGCTATTTTTTTAATAGGTGAAGGTAATATTTTTCTACCACGCCCTCGAGGACGATCCGGTTGAGTAATTACTTCTACTATATTTTCTTTACAATCTATTAATCTTTCTAAAACCGGCACTCCAAATTCCGCTGTTCCAATAAAAATAATCTTAAGTATAAGAGATCACCCTTTCTCTTGTAGTGTTTAAAAAATTACAAAGTTTTTTGCTTTTTCAATTTATTCAACAATAGTTGCCTTTTTACTCTTCCTATTTTATCAATAAATAAAATTCCATCTAAATGGTCAATTTCATGTTGCAATGCCCTTGCTATTAAACCTTCTTTGGTAATTTCAATCCGTTCTCCCTTCTGATTTAGTCCTTCTACCGTTACCCTGGAAGAACGTTTTACTTTACTATACATATCCGGAAAGCTTAAACACCCCTCTTCTTCGTTAACTTCTCCTTCTCTTCTCACAATTTTGGGATTTATTAAAGCTATTAGCCCTTCTTCCTGACCATCAATAACAATTATTCTTTTTAATACCCCAACTTGCGGGGCAGAAAGACCTACTCCGGAAGCAGTATACATTGTCTCTGCCATATCTCTTATAAAATCTGATATTTCCGGAGTTACTTTTTTAACCGGTAATGATTTTTCCCTTAAAACTGGTTCTCCATATTCTTTAATTTCTAATATTGCCATCTTATTCTCCTATTACAATATTAATAATTATAACATCTTTACCGGGTCTACATCTATGGTCAATCTATTTTCTTTATCAAAATGATTTAATAATATTTTATCAAGCCTTTTCTTAAATATCTGGTTGAATTTTTCTAAATCTTTTACTTTTACAATAACTTGTACCTTAAAATTATTTCGAGACTTCCATATCAGTATATTTGTTGCACCCAATAACTTAAATTCCGGGGCATCTTTTATTTTATAAATTGAATTTAAATAATCAACTAAAAGTTTTGCCTTTTGTTCAACTTTATCTCTTTCTTTCCCCCTAACCTCAATTCTAATAATATGACTAAAGGGAGGATAATCTAACTCTTCTCTTGATTTTATTTCCGTTGGATAAAAATAGTTATAGTCCCCCTCTTTGAGAGCGATTATACAGTGATGGTCGGGATTAAAAGTTTGTATAATTACTTCTATAGATAAATCTATTTCTTTAAAAGTGGAAATAACCTCGCTTAACAGTTGATATGTTTTTTCTCCTGAGCGATAATCCGGCAAATTCAATAAAGTATCCGCAGAAACAATTCCAACCAAAGCAACATTATTGAAATCGACTCCTTTTATTATCATTTGAGTCCCTATTAATATATCAATTTTTTCTTCTTTAAAATCTTTTAAAATTTTTTCATAATCTTCTCTTTCGTTTATTGAGTCTCTATCTAAACGTTTTATCCTGGCTCTGGGAAACATCTTTTTGATTTCGCTTTCTAATTTTTGAGTTCCCATTCCTAATGGCCGAATATCTTCACTGCCACATTTACCACAAATATCCGTTACTTTCATCCTTTTCCCACAACTATGACAAACCAATTGAGCTGTACTCGAAAAATTCAAATGATAAGAAAGGGTATTATTACAATCATCACATTTAGGTATATATCCACATTGGTTACAAATTACAAAACTGGAAAAACCTCTTTTATTTAAAAAAAGCACAATCTGCTTTTTTCTCTTTAAACTTTTTAAAATAGCTTGTTGAAGTTCATAACTTATTATCTTTTTTTTTGACTTTTCTTTAGTCATATCTATTATTTTATTTTTTAATAAACTTTCATCTTTTCCATTTGAGATTAAATTCATTTCAAGATAATTCTCCTGAAGAACATTCCAATAAGATTCAAGACAAGGTGTTTCACTGCTTAATATTATCGGAACCTTTTCTAATTCTGCTCGCTTTAGAGCTACATCTTTAGCATTATATCGAGGAGCTCTTTCTTCTTTATATAAACTGCTATGTTCTTGATCAACTATTATCAAACCTAACTTATTAAAGGGTACAAATATAGTTGATCTCATCCCCAGCACAATATCAGCTTTAGAATTTCTTATTTTAATCCATTGAATATATTTGTTCTTTTGATCTGTCTTTTCATCAAAAATTATAATCCTTTTTCCATATCTTTTCTCAAATAATTTAGCTAACTCCCGTAAGTTAGACTCCGTTGGCGTTAAAATAATTGTTTGTCTTCCCGCCTTTAAAGTTTTTTGGATGAATTTAAAATAAATTTTTACTCTTTCCTTAAAATTATCGGAACGAAAAAGTACTGGTTTCAGGGGGATATTTTCATCACCGTAAAAATTATTATCTTTAGGGAAGCGGGGCTCAGTGGGTGGGCTTTCTATTTTATCAAATTTGGTAATCCATGTTTTCCTGGTTTTGGGTATAACATAATTTAGGGTCTTTTCCCAGGAACATAGATAATAATTTGAAATCCACTGAGTTAATCTTATAATATCTGGAGTAAGAAGGGGTTTGGTATCAACTAATTGCGAGATACCTTTTAAGTTTTTAATATTAGTTTTTTTCAGAAATCCCACTACACATCCTGTTGTCACCTTATTTTTAAAAGGTATAAGCACTCGGGCTCCTACAGAAATTTTATCTCTTAAATTTTCAGGTATACAGTAGTGAAATATTTTATTAAGATTATATTCTAATATTACTATTTCTGCATATTTCTCTTCACCATACATATTAATAAACTCATCAATTCGATTTTTTAATTTATCTTTAAAATCTCATCTAAGATTTTTTCTGCCATATCAGTTTTTGGCATAAGAGGTAATTCCCGAACTATGCCCTTATTATCGATAATCTTAGCTGTATTTTTATCTGAACCAAATCCTGCTCCTTTTGCTAATAAATCATTAGCAATGATCAAATCTAAATTTTTTTCTTTTAATTTTTTAGAAGCATTGTGAACTAAATTTTCAGTTTCTGCAGCAAATCCTACTAATATTTTATTCCCTTTTTTCTTCCCTAACTCATACAGAATATCGGAGGTTTTTTCTAATTCAATAACCATCTTCTTGGTTTCTTCTTTTTTAATTTTTCCTGAAAATATTTCCTTTGGCCGAAAATCAGCTACTGCAGCAGCGGAAATTATAATATCTGCCTTTTTAAAACATTTAAATACTTCGTTCTTCATTTCTTCAGCTGTGTTAATTAAAATTGTATCAATCCCTTTAACAGTAGGCAGACAAGTAGGTCCGGTAATTAAAATAACTCTTGCTCCTCTGGCCTGAGCAACATCTGCCAAAGCAAAACCCATTTTACCTGAGGAATAGTTAGAAATAAATCTAACTTTATCAATAGGCTCTCTGGTACAGGAAGCAGTAATTAATACGGTTTTATTTTTATAATCTTTTTTAAACAACAGTGTATGGTCAACCTTATCTACTATCTCTTTTATATCTGCTAATCGACCCTCTCCTACTTCCCCACAAGCCAAAAGGCCATATTCTGAATCAATAAACTCATAACCTAAAGCAACTAGTTTTTTAACATTTTCTTGATAGATAGGGTTAGATATCATATTTTTATTCATTGCGGGAGCAAAAATCACTTTCGATTTGGAGGCCATCACAGTTGTAGTTAACATATCATCAGCAATACCATGGGCGATTTTACCGATAATATTTGCTGTGGCCGGGGCAATTAATATTAGATCAGCCCACTGGGAAAGAGAGACATGTTTTATCTCTATCTGGTCATTTAAAGAAAACAAATTAGTTATAACCGGGTGCCCGGAAAGAGTAGAAAAGGTCAAAGGCTGGACAAATTTTGTTGCAGGTTCAGTCATAATAACAAAAACATCTGCACCTTTTTTCTTTAACAAACTTAATATCTCCGCAGCTTTATAAGCAGCTATACTCCCGGTAATCCCCAGGATAATTTTTTTCCCTTTTAACATTTATTTTACCCCACATTTCTCGTATCGCGTGATGCGTATTGCGTATTAGCGTATGAGTAATACTTTAAATGCTATTTTCACTAAATAATTCATCAGCTTTTGCAAGTTCTTCAGATTTTTCAGATGCTTGGATATCTTTAAGATATACTTTTCCTTCGCTAATCTCCTGCAAGGCAATTAAAACAGGTTTTTTATTTTTAGTTTCTACTAAAGGCTTTTCTCCATCACGTAATTGTTTTGCTCTTTTTGCGACCATCATAGTTAACAAATATTTATTTTCTACCATACCTCTTTTCCTTTCTCTTATTAAAACGTATTTATTTCTATTTTTTATAATTTAAATTTGTTTTTATTATTTATTATTTTACATCTTTCAGCAATTATTATAGACTCTAATTTTTTTATGGCAACCTTTATATCATCATTTACGACTAAGTAATCATAACTTTGCATATATCTCATTTCATTGCGTGCATCTTTCAATCTTTTTTCAAGATCTTCTTTTGCTTCAGTCCTTCTTTCACGCAATCTCTTTTCTAAATCCTTCCATGATGGAGGGGCAATAAAAATAAATACCCCCTCTGGAAATTTCTTCTTTACCTGCATAGCTCCCTGAACGTCTATTTCTAATAATACATCTTCTCCCTTTTGAAGTTTATCTACTAAAAAACCCAAAGGTGTTCCTTTGTAATCTCCGTGAACAAGTGCCCATTCGACAAATTTATTTGCTTTTATCATTTTTTCAAATTTATCTTTAGATACAAAATAATAATCAACACCTTCCCTTTCTCCTTTTCGAGAAAAACGAGCAGTTACAGATACTGAGTAGGTTAAATCTGGAATAATTTTAAATATCTCTTCCCTTATAGTCCCCTTACCTACTCCGGAGGGACCAGAAATGACAAATAGTAAACCCCTGTTTGCTCTCGTATCGCGTTCAGAGATAAAAGATAAAAAGTCTTTATCGTTGGTCATATTTAAAATTACCTACTTTATAACATTTTCTTTTGATTCAGTATTTTGTCTCATATATCCACTGAATCTATGGGCAATAGTTTCAGGTTGAATAGATGATAAAATTATATGATCACTATCAGTTATTATTATCGTTCTTGTTCTCCTGCCATAAGTAGCATCGATTAATTTTTTTTGAATCTTTGCCTCTTCCTTTATTCTTTTCAATGGTGCTGAGTCTGGACTTAAAATAGAAATAACTCTGTTAGAGTTTACAAAATTACCAAAACCAATATTCACCAAATCATTTATCATATTTTTCTATCTCCTATTATTCAATGTTTCTGGCTTGTTCTCTTATCTTTTCTAATTCGCTTTTCGCTAATATAACCAAAGGGTTTATCTCTAAATTATTATTCTTTGAACCAATAGTATTTACTTCTCGGTTTATTTCTTGAATAATAAAGTCCGTCTTTCTTCCTATGGGTTCATTAGATTCTAATAATTCACTAAGTTGAACTAAATGACTTTTTATTCTAACAATTTCTTCGGTTATATCGCTCTTTTCGGCAAATATAGCAGCTTCTAATTCGATCCTGCCTTCATCAACATCTAAACCATTAGTTAACTCTTTTATTTTTATTAAAAAATTATCTTTATAATTTTGTAAAGATAATTTTGAACACTTTTTAATTTTATCCATTAATTTTTCAACCTTTTTTATTCTTTTCTTTATATCTTTAACAAGAATTTTACCTTCTTTTTCTCTCATCTTTACCAAAGAATCTATAGCCTTATTTGCAGCTTCCTCTATCAGGGGCCACATTTTATCACTTTCTTCTTCTTTTACCACTTGAAAAATATCTTTAAATTTAATTAGAGAATTAATATCTATTTCATCTTTAAATTTATATTTTTCTTTTAATGCTTTTGCGGCTTCATAATAAGAATTAAACAAATCTTCATTTAATATTACTTTCTCTTCTTCAGGACTATAGCTCTCGGCTTTTATTAATATATTTACTTTTCCTCTAAATATCTTTTCTTTTATAAGTTTTTCAATTTTTCGTTCAATTTCTAAAGATTGCGAATAATTTTTTATAATAATATCACAATATCTATTATTTAAGGTTTTTATTTCTACCAAAGATTCTTTGTCTGCTTTTTTAATCTTTCCTACACCATAACCAGTCATACTTTTAATCAATTTTTTCCCCTTTATGCGCCCAATTATTAAAAAAATTATAAACTTCACACTAATTTTATGGTAATACTCAAGGGTTGTCAAATAATTTCGTATTAAGGTGCGAGTTGCAAATACACTATTTTTTCTTATTTTCTTGATTATACTCCTTTAATAGATTAATATTTAGATAAAGTATAATAAATATGTTTTCTTTATTCTAATCTTAATAAGGAGAATAATATGTCCTTAGATAGTATTAGTTTGACAGCAATCAGAAAAGAACTTATTAATATATTTAAAAAAAGTAAAATAATAAATATATTTCAAACCAAAAAATACAAAATTATTTTTGAAGTAAAGCCTATCAGAGCATTATTATCCGATAATATAAGTAAAAAAAGAAAAACATTTTATATTCATATTTCGGTCAATCCATCTCTTAGTGAAATTTACTTTTCAGAATCAGAAAACGATAAAGAGGCCATTAGCTCTCCTTTCTTAACTTTACTGCAAAACCACCTTATCGGGGGGAAGATATTAGATATAAAACACCCGGATTTTGACCGTATTTTGCATTTTATTATCCATCCTTACCTTAAATTTGGTCAAACTCAAAATAAAATATTAATAGCAGAATTTATGGGCAAACACAGTAACTTAATTCTTCTTAAAGAAAATAATATAATAGAGGGTAGTATAAAATTAGTAACCTCAAAAATCAATAGGTACAGAGAAATTATTCCCGGTAAATTATATACTCCTCCTCCCCCTCAAAATAAATCTAACCCTTTAAAGATAAATAAAAAAGATTTCATTAATATCTTTTATTCCTGTAATGACAGAGATTTAAGTTTCTGGCAGCTATTGCAAAATAATTTTAAAGGAATAAGCCAACAAAGTGCAAAAGAAATAATTTTTCAAGCAAAATTGTCTCCGGAGGAAAATGTTTTAAAAGTATCTCAGAATGAATTAGAATTATTATGGCTTTCTTTTGATAGAATTATAGAAAATATTAAAAATCATAATTTTCATCCTGCTGTTTTTTTAGATCCCCTATCTAAGAAGATAAAAACTCATTCCATAATCGATTCTGTACAATTTCCACAATACAATAAACTATCCTTTAATGATGCGAATTCCTGCTTAAAATATTTATTTACTGAACTGGAAAAAGAAAGAGATATTCTATCTTTAAAAAATAAAATAGATAATATAATTAATAAGAATGTTGTAAAAGCAAAAAATAAGATAAATGTATACCAAAAAAAACTCAAAGAAGTAAAAAATTGTGAGAAATATAAACTTATGGGTGAATTAATAAAGTCAAATCTTGGCCACATTAAAAGGGGGGATAGGGAAATTACTACTATTAACTATTACTCTCCCAATCAAGAAAATATTACTATTCCCTTAAATAATAAATTTACCCCGCTGCAGAATGCTCAGTTTTATTTTAAAAAATATAGAAAGACAAAAGATAGTTTTAAAATAATTTTTGAACAATTAAACAAAGATAAGTTAAAATTTGCCCAATTAACGAAGCTTCAAAAATTGTATAAACAGGATAGCAATTCTCTCCCGAATCTGATAAAAATCTATAATAACTTAGAGAAATTGGGATTTACTAAAAAAATAAAAACTACAATTAAAAAACGGAAAAAGGGTGAAAATAAACTATTACCTTCGAAGTATATCTCTAAAGACGGCTGGGAAATCTATGTGGGTAAAAATAACCAACAAAATGATTTTTTAACTTTGAGATTTGCTTCCGGGAATGATATTTGGATGCATGTAAAAATTATTAAAGGTGCTCATGTAATTATTAAGAATAAAGGTAATAAGCAGACCCCTCCGCTTAGCACCTTAATTCAGGCCGCAAATTTAGCTGCTTATTTTAGTAAAGCTAAAAAAGAAAATAAAGTATTAATCGATTATACCCTTAAAAAGCACGTAAAAAAACCTAAAAATGCCAAACCTGGCATGGTTACTTATTCTCACGAAAAAAGTCTTTTGATAAAAATAAATCCCCGGGAAATTAGAAGTATAATTTCTCAAAGTAATCATTAATAATTATTTTTTATCTCTTCTAATGAGCTAATTAATTCTTCAATATCATTCGGTAAAGGAGCACAAAATTCCATATATTTTTTGGTGAAAGGATGAATAAAGCCTAAAATGTGAGAATGTAGGGCTTGTCGGTTTATAGTTAATTCCTGCTTTCTGTAGCCATATATTTTATCACCCACAATAGGATGGCCTATAAAAGACAGATGAACTCTTATTTGGTGAGTCCTACCTGTACGAATATCTGCTTCGAGTAATGTATGGTTTAAAAATTTTTTTAATAATTTAAACTTGGTGACTGCTTCCCTGCTGTTCCCTTCAGTTACCGCCATTTTCTTTCTATTCTTTATATTTCTACCAATCGGTGCATCAATAATTCCGGAATCATCCTTTATGTTTCCGTGGACTAAAGCAATATATTTCTTGGTTATCTGACGATTCTTTATCTGTTGAGATAAATCAAGATGGGTAAGATTATTTTTTGCAACTACCATCACCCCTGAAGTATTTTTATCTAATCGGTGAACAATTCCGGGTCTAATTATTCCACCTATTCCAGATAAAGAATCTTTACAATGGTGTAATAAGGCATTAACCAGAGTGCCAGAACATATTTTTCCTGCAGGATGAACTATCATTCCTGCTGGTTTATTTACCACAATCAAATATTCATCTTCATAAATGATATCTATGGGGATTGCTTCTGCCTTAATCTTTAACTCTTTCTCTTCGGGAGAATATAAATTAATTTTATCTCCATTTTTTAATAAATAACTTGGTTTCACTGTGTTATTATTTACTTTTATTTTGCCTTGAGTGATTAAATTTCGAATTTGAGATCTGGAGGGGTATATTTCTTCTTTGGTTAGATAGAGATCGATTCTAATCTTATCTTCACCCTTATAGGAGATAGTTTTTTCTTTTTCAATCATAAATAAAATCCTAATTTTAATGTAGGGGTCGGATTTATCCGACCCGCCATCATTCGGGTTCGATAAATCGAACCCCTACGCAATGCTCGATACGAGATACGCTATTTTTGTTTTCTCTTCTTTAAAACTTTCATACATATTAAGGAGCAAAGTATAATAATTATACAAATAGCTTGAGTAGCAGTAAAATAATTAAACATTTTGTAATTATTTTCGTAAAATCTGAAAAACTCTATTACAAAACGGGATATTGAATATAATACTAAAAAATTTAAGAAAATATATCCATCATATTTTTTGTACTTTTTAATCCCAAGAAGGATAAAAAATATTAAAAAACCATATAAAGAGGAGTAGAGTTGAGTAGGAATTACAGGAAGAGTATGAGAGCTTCCAGAAGCAATTAATCCATCTTTTAATTGTTGTAGATATACAGGAGGCATATTTAAAGAAGGAAACTTGAGTCCATATTTTTCCGATACTAAACCAAAACAACATCCATTTAAAAAACAACCTATTCTCGCAATTCCTAAACCAATAGCAATGGAAGGGGCAGCAATATCAGTATATTTCCAGAATGAAAGCTTGTTCCTTCTAACGTACCAGGAACCAAGGATAAAAGCTAAAATAAAACCCCCAAAAAAAGCGAGTCCCCCTTGTCTAAAATATAATATTTTAATAGGATTTTTTAAATAATAGTCAAGATAAAATATCACATAGCCTAATCTTCCTCCTATTAGTGCACCTAAAATAACATATAAACTTATATCTAAAATTCTCTCCGGATTTTCTCCAATCCTTTTTGATTCTTTCATAGCCAAGAAGATGCCCATAATAAAAGCTAAAGCAATCATTGCTCCATAAGAATAGATAGAAAATGAACCAATATTAAATAAAATTCTATACATTAAAATTTACTCCTTATCTTCTTCTTTAGTATAAAATAAAAAATGAACTAATAATATTAACATCCCACATACTATCGCCGTATCAGCGAAGTTAAAAATAGGCCAGATTCTAAAATCTAAAAAATCTATCACCCGTCCATCAATTCTCACCCGGTCAATAAGATTGCCTACTGCACCGCCCAAGACAAGGGTTAAAGGGATATACATAAAAGAGTCTTCCTTAAAAACTATTTTTTTATAAATTAAAATAGCCAAAATTACTGAAATTAACGCAGCTACCACAAAGAACATTGTTTGATATTCAAAAAGCCCAAAGGCAGTTCGGGGATTCTCTATATAAGTAATATGAAATATTCCCTTAATTATAGGTATAGATTCTCCAATCTTCATTTTGGATTGAATAAAAAATTTACTTCCTTGATCAAATAATATTACAAATATTGTCCAGCCAATAAATTTCATTATATTTCCTTTTTATTTCTCAAAATGATTATGCATTACTTTAGCACATTTCTTACAAATAGTAGGATATTTTTGATCCTCTCCTACTTCCACATTATAGCACCAACATCTTTCACATTTCTTACCAGGAGCTTCGGTTATTAATACTTTAATAGTAGAAATTTCTTCCCCAGGATAGATATCAGATGGCAGATCTTTTTCTCCATAAAGTACCTCTACCTTAGAAACAATAAATATAGTTTCCAATTGACCCTTAAAAGACATCAAGTAGTCATAAATTTCCTTGTCCTCAGTATAAATATTTACTTGAGCTCCTAAGGAATTACCAATAAAACCTTCCTGTCTTTTCAATTCTAATGCCTTTAACACATCTTTTCTTATCTTTAAAATTTTATCCCACTTTTGTTCCGAATCTTTATCAATATATTTTTTGTTTATTTTGGGCCAAGAAGTAAGAAAAATGCTTGTTTCATCTTCTTTAATTGCTTTTAAGTATTGCCAGATTTCTTCTGAGGTAAAACTTAACACCGGGGCAATTAGCTTAACTAAATCATTCAATATCTGATACAATACCGTTTGAGCTGACCGACGTTCTATGGAATTAGAAAAATCTGTATACAACCTATCCTTAATTATATCTAAATAGAATGAACTAAGATCAATGGTACAAAAGTTATGAACTTCATGATAAAGGGAATGAAATTCAAATTTTTCATAATATTCATTTACCCTCTTAATTAAGTTTTGAAAATTACTTAATACTAATCTATCTAATTCGGTAAGCTTATCATAGGCAATTTTATCTGTTTCAGGATTAAAGTCATATAAATTACCCAGGACAAATCGTGCGGTATTTCTAATTCTTCGATATATTTCCACTAATTGATCTAATATCTTGGTAGAAATCCTGATATCTGTCTTATAATCAGATGATGCAACCCATAGTCTCAATATGTCTGCTCCATATTTTTCAATAATCTCCTGAGGAGCTATAACATTACCTAATGATTTAGACATCTTTTTCCCTTTAGCATCTACGATGAAACCATGAGTCAAAACAGTTTTATACGGTGCCTTTTCAAAAGCAGCCACCGAAGTCAGCAGTGAAGTTTGGAACCAACCTCTATGTTGGTCTGTTCCTTCTAAATATAATTCTGCTGGCCAATGAAGTTCATTTCTCTGCTTAAGTACAGCAGCATGACTACATCCTGAGTCAAACCATACATCCATTATATCTTTTTCTTTCTCAAAATCTTTTCCCTGACAGTGAGGACACTGATAATCTTCAGGTAAAATATCTTTGGCAGACATAGCAAACCAAGAATCTGAACTTTTTTCTAAAAATAATTCTTTAACCCAATTAATTGTTTCATTATTAACTATAATTTCCCCACATTTTTTACAATAGAAAACAGGGAGAGGTACTCCCCATACTCTTTGGCGAGAAATACACCAATCAGTTCTATTTTCAACCATTCCATAAATTTTTTCTTTTCCCCACTCAGGAACCCATTGGACCTTTTCTATTTCTGATAAAGCTAAATCACGAAAAGCTTCAATTGAAACAAACCATTGTTCTGTAGCACGAAAAACTACAGGTTTTTTGCAACGCCAACAGTGTGGGTAAGAATGGATTATTTTACCTAATTTCAATAAGCTACCATTTCCTTTTAATTCTTCTATTATCGCAATATTACCCTCTTTATAACTTAATCCTTCAAATTTACCGCCTTCCTGGTTAAACTTTCCCTGACTATCAAGGGTAGTAAATATAGGTAATTTATATTTCATTGCTATTTCATAATCTTCTTGTCCATGTCCGGGAGCAGTATGGACACACCCTGTCCCTTCATCTAAAGTGGCGTGCTCACCTAATATAATTACTGAATCTCTTTCAAAAAGGGGATGTTTACATTTTATACCTTCTAAATCTTGTCCTTTTTTTGTGCCAATAATTTCATAATTTACTATTCTCATTTCCTTCATTACTTTTTCTACCAAGGCGGAAGCTAATAAGAGATTCCCTTTTTCTGTTTTAACTAAACTATATTCAATATCCGGATTAAGAGCAACAGCCGCATTCCCCGGGATAGTCCAGGGAGTAGTGGTCCAAATAACTACGTAGTTTTCTCCTAAATTGCTATGAAGAAATATTTTGCCCAGATCATCCTTAACTAAGAATTTTACATAAATGGAATGAGATTCTTTATCATGATATTCAATTTCTGCTGCTGCTAAAGCTGTCTCGCAATTAGCACACCAAAAGACTGGTTTCAATCCTTTATAAATGTAACCCTTAAAAAACATCTTTCCAAATACTTCTATCTGCTCGGCTTCATAAGCAGGATTGAAAGTTAAATAAGGATTATCCCATTCTCCCATTACCCCTAATCGTTTAAATTCTTCTCTTTGTACTTCAATATAATATTGTGCATATTCTTTACACTTTTTCCTTAGTTCAACCGGGTCAATATCACCTAAAGAAACTTTTAGATTTTTTGTGACTTGATATTCTATGGGCAATCCATGAGTATCCCAGCCAGGGACATAATGAGCATTAAACCCATTCATAGATTTATACTTGGGAATTATATCTTTTAATATCTTATTATAGGCAGTTCCGATATGTATATTGCCATTTGCATAAGGAGGACCATCATGTAAAATATATTTCTTTAGACCCTTCTTTTTTTCCAATACTTTTTTATATATATCCTGTTCTTCCCAAAATCTTAGCATTTTCGGTTCTTCTTGAGCTAAATTTGCTTTCATTTTAAATTTTGTTTTAGGTAAATTTAAAGTATCTTTATATTCCATAAGAATCCCTCCTAAAGCTTTATAAATATATTAAATAAAAACCCCTTGCCACCTAAAAGGACAAGAGGTTTAAAGTTCTCGTGGTACCACCTAATTTCTTTCATTACCTCACGATAAATGATCTCAAGGAGTAAAATATTTAAATATATAGATAAATTCACTCCATTTTTTAACGATATTCACCGTTCTAATCTACTTTTCAAATAATTTCAATTAGAAATATTGAGATGATGTTCGATAGAAAAAATTTACAGGCTTTCACTATCCCTGCTCGCTATAAAATTGCATCTACCTACTCTTCTCTATTCTTATATAATCAATCTATTCTTTTTTTAATTTTTGTAATAATAACACATTAAATCGCTTTATGTCAATCTTTTAGATAACGTAGAGCGTACAGCGTTTAGCGAATAGTACACATTCTCTCTTAGCTTTTAATGGCATAAGAGCTTGATTCATCAAGCCTGCAAAATACGGGGCGGATAAATCCGACCCCTACAAGAAATAAAAACCTGTCAAATATCCGTCCCCTGACAACCGGTTATATCCTGGCTCCTGGCTTCTCAAACAATTTTTCCTAATTTTTCTAAAAAATAATTCTGGTTAATATTGTAAATTTTAATAAGTTTATTTCTACTATTTTTACCGGATAGTATCTCAATCTTAGATTTCGCTATGTCAAAATGTTTAGATAAATAAGATATACATTTTTTATTAGCCTTACCTTCAACCGGGGGTGAGGTAATGGCAATCTTTAAAGTGTCGGCATATATCCCAATAATTTTATTTTTAAATGAACCGGGAATAATTTTAGTTCTAATTATAATATCATTGCCGACTATTTTAAAAAAATCATTGATACTGCTATTCATCTTCTGTTTCTTCAATTTTAAAATCTTTTTCTGCAGCTAACCTTTCTAATTTACCCGTTTTCGCTTTAGAAACTTTTTCCACTGTTTTCGCTTTAGAAATTTCTTCACCTTTAATCTCGTAATTTCCTTCTTCCTCAAATTCCTCATTTTCAATCATTTTTAAGTATAAATTCAACATTGACTTAAATTTTTCTTTGAAAATAAATTTATATCTTCGTAGATTATCAATTTCGTTTTTCATCTCGTCTTCTCTTTGAAAGACCTGTTGTTTTACCTTTTCAGCTTCCATCTCTGCTTTTTCTATGATTATTTTTGCTTCATTCTCTACCCTGCCTTTCATTTCTTCTGCTGCTTTTTGGGCATTTAATAAAGCACTTCTTAAGTTTTCTTCAATCTCGCTAAACTCTTTCAATCTTTCTTTCATCTTTTCAATTTCTTCGTTAAGCTTGATATTTTCATTTATCAAACCTTCATAGTCTTTCACAATCTTATCTAAAAAATCATCTACTTCTTCCTCGTTATAACCTCTAAATGATCTGCTAAACTCTTGCTGTTCAATATCCATTGGTGTAATTCTCATCAACCTTACCCCCCTCTTTTAATAATTCAATTTATTTAATCTTTTATATCTTTATATATTCTTATATTTTCTTATTAAAGAGCTATTCCAATAAGTATATTAATTATTGCCCCCCGGAGTAAATTTAACAAAAAAAAGACAATTATAGGCGAAAGGTCTAACCCCACATTTCCTAAAGGTAGTATAATTCTAAAAGGAGCTAAAATGGGTTCTGTAATTTTATAAATAAATTGCACTACAGGATTATAGTGGTCTACAGGTATCCAGGTTAAAAATATCCTTGCCAAAATTAAATAACTATAAATTCTAAAAGTGGTATTAATTATCTGAATTAGTAGAAACATAAAAAAATATTCCCTTCTTTTATCGATTTAAAAGTTTTATTTCGTATAAGCTAAAATTAAACATTAGGCTAAAATCCAAAAATTCCCCTACCTATTCTAATCATATTAGCACCTTCCTCAATGGCAACTTCAAAATCATCGGTCATTCCCATAGAAAGATAATCCATCTTTACATTTTTTATATTTTTATTGCTTATTTTTTCACTTAATTCTCTAAGTTTTTTAAAATAAGGTCGAGCTTCTTCTTTATATTTTACAATAGGTGCAATGGTCATTAAGCCCCTGACCCTTATTCTGGAAAATTCAGAAATTTCTTTTAGAAAAGTTTCTACTTCTTCAGGCTTGACTCCATATTTAGTTTCTTCCCCAGAAACATTCACCTCAACTAAAACATTCGTTATCTTCCCAAATTGTAGAGATCGTCTATCTATTTCTTTGGCTAATTTTATACTGTCTACAGAATGAATAAAATCAAATATTTCTATAGCGTATTTTACCTTATTAGTTTGTAGGTGTCCTACTAAATGCCACTGTATATCGGCGGTCAAAATTTGATATTTTTCTTTAGCTTCCTGAACTTTATTTTCACCAATTATTTTTACACCTGCGTTTATTGCTTCTTTTATCTGTTCTATATTTGCAGTTTTAGTTACGGCAATTAATTTTATTTCCTGAGGATTTCTGTTTGACTTTAAAGATGTTTCTATAATTTTCTTATTTATTTTTTCTAAACTAGTTTTAACTACCCCATAAATAACACCTTATTTATATTTAATTATTTTTAAAATATTCATTATTTATTCTTTCTCCGTTAACTATATACACTACTCTTTCTGCTAAATTTGTAGCATGGTCGGCAATCCGTTCAATATTATTAGAAACAAAAATCAAATGAATCGCCCTGCTAATGGTACGAGGATCTTCCATCATAAAAGTTAAGAGTTCTCGAAATATCTGTTTATCCAAATCATCAACCGTTCTGTCTCTTAACCATACTTCCTTGGCTAACTCTACATCTCCTTTAAAATAAGCATTTAGGCTATCTTTCAGCATATTTTGAGCAATCTCAGCCATGCGAGGGATATCTATTAAGGGTTTTACCATAGACTTGGTAGACAGATATTGGCTGGCTTTAGCTATATTTACGGCATGATCTGCTACTCTTTCTAAATCGGAAATGGTCTTCAATCCGCACCCAATGATTCTCAAATTTTTTGCAATAGGATGACGTAGTGCGATCATCTGCAAACACTGTTCCTCTATGTCTAATTCAATCTGATCAATCTTATCATCATTTTCAATTACCTTTGCCGCTAAATCTAAATCCTGCTCAACTAAAGACTTTATAGACATATTAATTGCTTCTTCGACTAAATTTGCCATCTTTAACAGACTTTCCTTTAAATCTTTAAGTTCGTTATCAAAATATGCTTTTTTCTCTTTTATATTCTCTTTTCTAATCATAATTTATTTTATCCTTTGCATTATAGTCGTATCTCGTATCTTGTATCTCGTAAGAGAAAAATTCCAGTTATTCAAACGAGATACGATTCACGATTCACGAGATACTATATTTAGCTTAAGCTTAATATAACAGAAATAATGCAACTTTTCAATGATTTCATTATTTAGGCTAAGATTTACAATTTAAAAATATTATAACCTATAAAATTGAATATTCTTAAATATTTATCAATAAAATTAGTTTTAAAAATAAAAAAATCATATATTTATCTCAATTTAAAAATTAATTTATTGTATACTTCAAGATAATTCTATGATTTTTTTAAATTTACCAAATTATTTTTTGACGTTTTCGGTCTTTATATCAAAAAATAAGCCTTTATTTTCTCTTTTTAAGGGCAGCGCCTCCTAAGTAGGCCTCCTGCACTTTTTGATTGCTCTTTAAATCGGAAGCCAATCCGCTAATAGTAATATTCCCGGTTTCCAGCACATATCCTCTGTCAGCAATGCTTAGTGCTTTACGGGCATTCTGCTCTACCAATAATATAGATATCCCCTGATCGTTAATTTCACGAATAATTTGGAAAATTTGTTTTACTAAAAGAGGGGCTAACCCCAAAGAAGGTTCATCTAACAGCAAAATTCGGGGTGTACTCATTAAACCTCTTCCCATTGTTAACATTTGTTGTTCTCCTCCAGATAGCGTACCAGATAATTGACTACGTCGAGATTTAAGAATGGGGAATAAGCTAAAAACTCTCTCTTTAGCTTCACTTACAGCTTTAATATCCTTTCTTCGAATATAAGCACCTAAATTAAGATTTTCCTCAACGGTAAGAGTAGAAAAAACCTTTCGGCCCTCAGGGGCATGAGAAATTCCTTTGATAACTATTTCATAAGCCTGAACATTATTAAGTCCTTCTCCTCTTAATTGAATAGTTCCACTATGAATAGGAAGCAAACCAGAAATTGCTCTCAAAAGAGTACTTTTACCAGCACCATTTGCCCCTAAAACAGTAACTATCTCGCCTTCATTAACTTCAAGTGAAATTCCTTTAAGTGCCTCAATCGAATCATAAAAAATATGTAAATCTTCAACTTTTAACAGGACTGTCATATTATTATAATTCCTCCCCTTCCTCTTTTCCTAAGTAGGCTTCGATCACCAGAGGATTATGATAAATATCTTCTGGAAGGCCTCCAGCTATCTTTTTTCCTTCATCCATTACTGTAACCCAATCAGAAATACCCATAACTACGTTCATATCATGTTCAATTAGTAAAATAGTTAAATCTTCCTTTAACACAATTTTAAGAAATTTCATTAAATCTTCTGACTCTTTATCATTTAACCCACTGCTTGGTTCATCCAAAATAAGTAAATCAGGATTAGAAGCTAAAGCTCGAGCAATTTCCAACATTCTTTGACTACCATAAGCAATATTTTTTGCTAATTCATCTCGAAATTTCCATAACCCTACTTGATGTAAACGCCTTTCCGCTTCTTCCCGAATTCTATTTTCTTCTCCTTTCTGATAAGAAGATTTAAAAACAGAAGACCATACCCCAGCTGAACCACGGCAGTGCTGGCCAGACATTACATTTTCTAAACAGGTCATATTAGAAAAGAGACGTATATTTTGAAAAGTCCGAGCAATTCCTTTAGCTACAATTTGATGAGGTTTATTTCCGGCAAGGTCTTCTCCTTTAAAAATAACCCTACCACCATCAGGCTGATATATACCAGTAACCACATTGAAAACGGTGGTTTTCCCTGCTCCATTAGGACCTATTAGACTACTAATTTCTCCTTGATTTACTTTAAGATCAAAATTGTTAACCGCAATTAAACCACCAAATCTTTTAGTAAGTTCTTGAGTTTCTAAAGCTTCTTTTTTATCACTATTAATATTTTCGTTTATTTTATTAGTGTCAACTGACATTTCCATATTCACACTATTATCTTTAAACATTGTCTCTTCCTGCTTTCAATAAAAGTGACTTAAACTCAACTGCCCCTCTTTTTCTAGGCCAGATACCTCCTGGTCTAAAAACCATCATAATTACCATTGCTGCTCCAAATATTAACATCCGGTACTGGGCGAAAGTACGAAATACTTCAGGAAAAAGACTAATGGCTGCAGCACCTATTAATACCCCAGGGATAGAGCCCATTCCTCCAATAAGTACAATACAGAAGAGCATACAAGATTCCATAAAAGTAAAACTCTCTGGAGAAACTATCATTAATTTACTAGCATATATATTACCAGCTACTCCAGCTAAACCCGCACCCAAAATAAAAGCTAATAACTTATAGTACCTAACATCAATTCCGGTCGATTCAGCAGCTATTTCATCTTCTCGAATACAATTCCAGGCTCTACCTATACGCGAGCGCTGTAAGTTTATAAGGGCAAGAATAGTGAGACCTACTACTATCCAGATTAGAAAGTAGAATTCAGTTGAATTATCAATCATAAAAATATTCCCTAGAGAGGGAAAATCTATTCCAAATACCCCATTTGGCCCTCCAGTAATACCAAAGGGATTATTAATAAGGGTTAATCTGACAATTTCTCCCATTCCAATAGTAACAATACAAAGATAATCTCCTCGTAAGTGGATGATTGGGGAACATACTAACCAAGCGAAACCAGCTGCTGCCAGGGCACTAACTGGTAATAAGATAATTATGGGAATACCAAATTTTGTATTAAGAATTGCTGTAGTATAAGCACCAATAGCCATAAAAGCCACATGCCCCAAATCAAAGAGACCCACTTCTCCTAAAACAATATTCAAACTAAGACCCAGGAGTGCATAAATTCCGAAGAAAAAGAAGACATCAATCCAATAATTATTCATCATAAAGGGGGCCACAGATAATAATACTATCGCTATAAGAATAAGCCAATTTTTAAAAATAATATTTTTGTCTAATTTCATTTATCTTACCCCTCTATACTTTCTCTGCGACTTTTTCACCCAGAAGACCTCTGGGACGAAAGATTAAGACTAATATTAAAATTAAAAATACAAAGACATCCTTATAGGCCGTAGAAATATAAGCAGATCCTAACATTTCAAAAATTCCTAAAAGAAGACCTCCTACCATTGCTCCTGGAATATTACCAATACCTCCTAAAATAGTTGCAGTAAAAGCCTTTAATCCATAGTTCCAGCCCATAGTAAAACTGATTTGACGATAATACATCCCCACCATTACTCCAGCTGTTCCGCCTAAAGCAGGTCCTAAAGCAAAAATAAAAAATATTACAGTATTTATATTTATCCCCATTAAAGCAGCAGTATCTCTATCCAAAGCTGAAGCTCTAATAGCCGCTCCAAAAGTTGTCTTCTGAATTATATAATATAAGAGAGCTAATAATATAAAAGATAGAATTAAAATAATTATCTGAAGAAGGGTAATATGAATTCCACCTATTTCAAAACGTACAGTAGGCACAACATTTACAGGATAGGCTTGATAACGGGGTCCCCAGGCCACCATAATAGCATTCTGTAAAAAAATTGAAACGCCCAGAGCAGAAACAACTGCTGGAAGCCTGCCTGCTGGATAAATCGGACGATAAGCTATCCGTTCAACTATTATACCAGCCATGCCTATGCCGATTGCGGCTATTAACATAGCCGCAATCATACCACCTGCTAAACCTACATGAGAGGTTACATAGGCACTTCCCCATACGAGGAGGCTAAATCCAAGGTAAGAACCTAAGGCAAATAAATCTCCATGAGCAAAATTAATCAATTTCATTACTCCATATACCATAGAATACCCTAAGGCAATAAGAGCATAAAATGACCCGATAGTTAGTCCATTTATCATTTGCTCTAAAAAAATTCTCATCTTTTATTCCTTACCTTTTTATTTATTATAAATATCAAAGGTTCCTTCTTCACTTACTACATACATCAAATATGGCACACCTTCTCTATCTCCCTTTTCAGTAAAACCGATTGATCCAGTAACACCTGGAACAGCATTAACTTCATTTCTAAGATATTCAGCTAAAACATCGGAATCAGTAGAACCGGTCTTATCAATAGCATATGCAATTATATTTAAAGCATCAGCGGCATATACTGGCCAAGGACTGGAAGGAATCTCTCCATATTTAGCTTTATAGGCATCTAAAAATGTCTTAGACTCTGGGTAAGGAAGTTCTGCAGGCATGGGTTCCTGAGTCATAAAACATCCTTTTGCCTTTTCTATACCAGCAATTTTGACAAATTCATCATTAATGGCAGCATTTCCACCTACAAATGGACATTCAATTCCTATATCCCGCGCTTGAGAAACTATCAATGCTGCTTCAGGATAATAACCGGTAAAGTAGAATACATCTGGATTGGTCTCACGTAATTTAGTTAGAGGAACAGAAAAATCCTTCTCACCTGGAGTAATAGCATCATAATAGACTATCTCTACTTCCCCAGCATCAATCTTTGGTTGTAACGCCTTCTTGGTTTCTTCAGCCACTCCCAAGGCGAAAGTAGTATTATCGTGCATAATAGCTATCCGTTTTGCTCCAAAAACTCGAGGAACATAGTCTGCAAAGAAGATCCCTTGAGCACTATCAATACCGCAGGTACGGAAAAAATATTTCAATCCCCTTTCTGTTAAACGAACAGCAGTTGCACCATAAGCAATATTAACTTTTTTGAATTTTTCGTAAAGATTAGAAGCAGGTTCACAGACAGAAGAACCATAAGTTGAAACAGAAGCTACTACATCCTTCTGGGAAATTAATTTCATTGCTGCTAAGGCCCCTGCTTTAGGTTCACAAGCATCGTCAGCAATTCTAATCTCAATCATTCTTCCTCCTAAAATACCACCTTTTTCATTAATTAACTGAGCAGCTATTTCACAAGATTGCTTAGCCATTTCTCCTTCATAAGCCCAAGCTCCAGTTATTGGACCTTGAAGACCAATAACTACTGGTGGTTTATCGGCAGCCATTACTCCCAAAGAAGATATACCAAGAGCTAACACCAATAAACTAATAACTAACAAATACTTAATACTTTTCACTTTTAATCCTCCTTTAATTATTTAAACAAATTAGAAAACAACTCAATCTTAAAAATCAAGCAAAACATTCTATACTTAATTTCTTTATAGAATAAATTTAAAAGATTACCTCACCTCCTTATTTTTCTGTAGAATAGCCTTTTACAAAATCATAATATTTTATTAAACGAGCCTCTGTAAACTCACCTGTTTTAATTGGTGATTTTTTATAATTTTGTGTAAAGCTTTCTCTTGAGAATAATATTTGTAAAAATATCTTTGCTATATTAATTTATACTTCTACAAAAACTTAAAAAATCCTTCTTTTTGTAATCAAAAATTATAAAATTAATTTACTTTATATTATCACTTTATAATACTGAAGGTTCAAGAATTAATTCCCCACGTTTGAATCTTCCTATATCCAATTTATCTTCTATAGAGAGAGAAGTCCTCCCTGTTAATATTAATTCGGATATTAGTTTACTGGCTACAGGAGCCAACATAAATCCGTGTCCGCTAAATCCTATCGCCATATAAAAACCTCCAACTTGAGGGTGTTCACCTAAAATGGGTTGGGCATCAGGACTCACATTATACAATCCAGCCCATTGTCTTAACATACTCACTTCTTTTAATAGAGGTACAACTTTTGTCATTTTTTGAGCCATCTCTCGAGCGAATTGCCAGCTCGACTCTATATCATCACCTTTGGGTTCGTTCGGATCACCAAAACCCATTATTATGCTCCCGTGAGGAGTCTGCTGACAATAAAAATTCCGAGAAAAAGACATTAACATTGGCTTAAATAAAGGATCGATAGGTTCAGTAATTAAAATTTGATGTCTCTGTGAATAGACTGGTAGATCTACCCCCACCATTTTTCCAATTACTCCTGAATATCCCCCTGCTGCATTTATTACAGTAGGAGTTAATAGTTTTCCTTTATCTGTATTAACTGCAACTATCTTATTATTTTCTGTTCCAATCTCATTTACCTCTGTAAAAGTGTATATCTTTACCCCTAACCTTTGAGCAGCTTCGGCATAAGCAAAATTTGTTTTAAAAGGATCGGCATGGCCATCAGTAGGACAAAATGTAGCAGCTAATATACCTTCTGTATTTAAAGGAGGGACAATATCTTTTGCCTCTTCTACATTTATGAATCTGGCGTTAATATCTAAAGATTGCTGTAAGGCAACATTTTTCTTAAATTGGTTAACTTCTTTTTCTGTATAAGCAAGGATTAGATATCCACCTTGATTCAGTTCGATATCATATTCCAGTTCTTGACTTAAATTCTCAAAAATTTTAATACTCTCTCGAGCCAGGATACAATTCGTCTTAGTACCAAATTGTTGTCTAATCCCAGCTCCACATCTTCCTGTAGCACCACTGGATAGAGAATTTTTTTCAAATAATACTACATTTTTACATCCCATTTTTGCTAAGTTATAAGCAATACTGCAGCCAATTATTCCCCCACCAATTATAACTATATCAGCTCTTTTAATCATCATCATCACCCGCTAAAGTTCCTAATTTCACTGGTTTAGTGGGAGGTCTAAAGGTAGATATAGACACTTCTTCTATCTTCTTATGGCAAAATTTGGCGATTTCCCCAAGTATAATCTTTTGGCAAGTCTTACCCTGACATCTTCCCATCCCAGCTCTTGTAACCCTTTTAATTTCATCGAGAGTAGTATATCCCTTCTCTAAGGCTTGCCTTATTTCTCCCCAGGTAACATCTTCACATCGGCAAATTATGGTTTCATCTTTCATTACTTTCTGCCCTCCACTTTTATACTTCTTACTTTCATAGCCGTACTTTTGGGAACTTCAAGGGAAATTATGTTAGTCTTATTTTTAATCTTTAGGACTCTTACTACTTTCGCTTTACCGAGTATGCTGCCATCTCTATCTAATGCATAAACATCCTCTCCCTTTTCCGGTAGAGGCAACATTTCATGGGGTAGTTTGATTAAAGATTTTTCATCTGAATAATTCTCGTCTATTACGAATATGGCCAGACCGGGGCAGGAACTTATACAGGTTCCACAGCCGGTACACTTATCAAAATCAACTATGGGTAAGTCATTTATGTCTTTAAAGGGCTTTATTGCCCCAAGCTTGCAGGATATGGCACAAGGGTCACAGGGTATCTTCTGAAAACACTCTATGATGACTACCGGACCCTGGGCTAATCTTTTTTCATCAGGAATTACTTTTTCTAAATCATCATCGGTCGGTATGCCAGTTCTTTTTAACATTATCAATCCCTGCCCTTCTTTATCAAAGCTTTTTCTATACCTATCTTTATTTCTTCACTTAAAGGGTTGTCTCGTAGTTCTTTTAATTCTGCTTTTAATTTTTTATCTTGCTCTTTGTAATTATCACATTTACACCCTAAACTCACCGCTGCATTTAAACCGGCAATTTGACCTTCCAACATCGCACTACTGGCTTCTTCGATACCGGCTACATCTCCGGCAATATAAATTTTATCTTTAGTTGATTTCATATTATCATCTCTTAAGGCAACATAACCGCCGAGCTCAGGAATATATTTCATCTGACAATCCGCCTGCCAAAGCAGATCAGAGAGTGGAGATAATCCTACAGCCAGACAGATGGTATCAACCTCAAGTTCTTTTTCTGTCCCTGGAATAAATTCAAACTCCTTATTTAACTCACCAATTGTAGCCTTCTCTACACAATCATTACCATAAACTTCTTTTAAAGAATGGGAAGTATATATTGGAACTCCTAAGCGTCTAATCTTTGCTGCATGTACTAAATAGCCACCTATTTTGGGGAGAGCTTCCACAATTGCCTCTACCTGAATACCAGCTTGCATGAGTTGATAGCTAACAATTAAACCGATATTGCCTGCTCCTACCATTAAAACATTATTACCTGGGACTACTCCATAAAGATTCATTAAGGTTTGCACTGCTCCAGCTCCATAGACTCCGGGTAAATCATTATTTACAAAAGGTAGCATATTTTCTGAGGCGCCAGTAGCTACAATAATTCTATCAGCCTTTAATTTTTTCAATATATCGCCATTAACTCCCTGGACAATGGTTAGAACACCATCTTCATAATATCCAGTTACGGTTGCATTAGTAATTGACTCAATATTCTTATATTTTATACTGCCTTGTATTAATTTTTGGGCAATCTCTATTCCTCTAATCCCAGCAAATTGTTTCTCTGAACCAAAAAATTGATGAGTTTGCTTTATTAATTGACCACCTAATTCCAAACCATCATCGATAAGGGTTACTTTTGCACCTAAAGAGGCAGCATAAATTGCCGCAGATAATCCTGCTGGACCTCCTCCAACAATTGCTATATCAGCTATTTTCAATTGAAATCACCTTTTCCTTTTTGGGTTTCAATCTTCATTCCCTCTTCTAATTTAGTTATACAAGTCCTTATATTAGGAATACCATTTACCTTCATCAAACAAGATGAACATTTACCTATAGCACAAAAAAATCCCCTTGACCGATGATACTTAATGCTTCTGCTTAATACTTTTACCCCAGCAGCAACTATGGCAGCAGCAATAGGTTCTCCTTCATAGCCTTCAAACTCTTTTCCATCTAAGATAAATTTAATTTTTTTACCTGGATAAAATTCCAGAATAGGATGTTCTTTTATCCGCATACTTTCCTCCATTTCAAATCTTTAACTTTAATTAAATTCTCATTAAAAAATATTTATATTATCTATAAATTTAAGATTACCCTTTTTAATTTAACATAAAGATGGCAGCCATACGGCCAGTATTTCCCTTATCTCTTCGGTAGGAAAAGAAAAGTTCAGGATGATCTGCTGTACAAATTTCATTAACAAAAATATTCTTTTCCTCTACTCCTCCTTTAATCAATTGCAGATAATTTGCTTCCTTTAAATCAAGGCACCATTCATCCTTATTCTGTTTATAAATTACTTTACTGTTACTGCTAAGTTTATTTTTGCTTGAACAATTATTAACTTCGTCTTGATTTTTAATTTTGTAGCAACAGGAACCGATGGAAGGGAAAATGGCAGCTAAGCAGGAGTGGGGATAAGATACATTGAGGCTATCAAAGGGGGATCTGCTTACTCCGCCTGATCGAGTGGTAAAAGCATTTACTGCTAAGTTGGTATTATCTAATTCTCTACATTTTAAATATTTTATTTGTCCAAGTTCTTTTAATTCAAAATCTTGGTTCAAACTATTTCTTCTTTTTGGTAATATTTTTTAATACTTATATAGTCCTACGGGCAGACACAAGGTCTGCCCCTACTACTTTTATTATTCACTAACGATTATTTAATTGGGTAATTGGTAAATTGCTAAAATCATCTATAATAACAATTAGACACATATCTTTTAGCTTTTTCAATTAATTCTTGTATCTCTTCAGCAGAATAAGGTATTATTTTTTGGAAAGAAGGCTCGAGAGTCTTTTCTAAAGGAGAGAAATTCTGTAAGACATACTTTTTTGCTCCCGAAAGATACTTAACAATTTTCATAATAGTTTCTTCTGTATGTAGTAAAGGTACGACAGTAGTACGAAATTCATAGTCAATTTTGGAATTCATGATTAATTTAATACTATCTTTTACCCTCTCTAATAATATCTTATCCTTTATACCAGCTGCCTTGGAATAGTTATCAAAATCTAATGATGATTTGATATCCATAGCAATATAATCTACTAAACCCAAACCTAAAAGGTCTTCTAATAATTTGGGATTAGCACCATTAGTGTCTAACTTAATTAAAAAACCTTCATCCTTGATTTCTTTAAAATATGAAGGTAAATCAGGGTATAATGTGGGCTCTCCCCCGCTCATACATATGCCATCAATAAAATCTTTTCTCTCTACGAGATAATTATTTATTTCTTGGAAAGGTATATTTTTGAAATTTTTGGGATGTAAAATCAAATCACAATTGTAACAATAGGGGCATCGAAAATTACACAAAGATACATATAAAGTAGATACAATTTTCCCCTCCCAATCGATTAAGGAGGTTTCGATCATCTTCTTTATGGCAATATTCAAATTACCGCTTCCTCTCTAATCTCTTTTAAATGAGGAGTCTCTCCTCTCCACACTCTAATCTCATTTTCATCATTGTCAATAATTACAATGGAGGGAGTAGATAAAATGTTATGTAAACAAGCCTCAGTTAATCCGTCAACTGTATCTACATCGAAATATTGAACTGAAATCTCTTTTTCTAATTGTTTTCCTAAACTTCTCGCTTTCGGACAATTGGAACAATTTTTTTTCCAGAATATTTTTATCTTCATTCTTTTTATGCTCTTTTTTAAATTTAATTCTGTACTTTATAATTTCCAGAACGTCTATCCTTTAACTCTCCAATTTTATTTTTATTCCAATTAGTTATTTTGCTATAATATCCTACTATCCTGGTAACTCCATATACATCTTCACTTCCACAGTTATTACAATTTTCTGTTAATCCCCTGCTTACTTTACTACATAAATTACATACCGTGAATTCAGGAGAAATAGTAAGTTGAGAGCACTGAGTGTTTTCCCAAACTTTTTTTACTAAATTATAGATACTTTCAGCAGAAGGTTGACTTTCTCCTATAAAGGCATGAATTATTGCACCACTCTTGATTAAGGGGTGAAACTTGCTTTGTTTGATAATCCGAGTAATTAAATCCACCTGAGCAGAGGCGGCAAAATGAATACTGTTAGTGTAATAACTTTCATCTAATTCAGAATTTCCTTTTATAACTTTTTTACCATTAGGGAATTCCTGTAAATCTATTTTAGCTAATCTTCCAGCAGCGCTTTCAGCTGGAGATTCCTCTAAAGATAATTTTAAATCATACTTCTTGCTGTATTCTCTACATTTTAAACTCATAAAGGATACAGTTTTTAATGCTAACTTATAGGCATTTTCACTTTCATGTAACTGTTTATCAGTAATATATTGAACTGCTTCATTCAATCCTATCAACCCTATTAAGTATGTTCCCTTATCTAAATCTACATAAGGACTACCATCCTGAGCTATCTTCCCTATTTGCCATAAAGGTCCATCTGAATTTTCCATCATCATTTTTAAGAATTTTTTCTTTTGTAAATGGGCTTGAATAGCTAACTTTAAAGCTTGGTTAACTTTTTTAAAAAATAAATCAATGCCCTTTATTTTACCATTATCTTTAAAAGAAGCATCAGAACTCCCTGCATTAGTAAAAGCCCTGTAAGCACATTGAGGCAGATTGATGGTAACATTTTGTATTCCTGCGAATCTTAATTTTTCTGGATGATATATCATTTCTTTATCAGTTATTCTTGTTTTTAAACGGCAACAGGCCGCTAAACTTATATCATCTCTATCAAAAATAAAATAGGGTGACCCATTTTCCGAAGCTATCTGGCAGGCATATTTTAATAATTTTTCCTGTTCGGGATCCTGAAAAGATTTATTATCAATATGTAAATCCATTTTGGGGAAAGCAAATACTTTTCCATTGCAATCGCCCTCTCTCCAGACTTCCATCAAAGCCCTTAAAAATAATTGGGACTCTTTCTCGTATTCTCCATAATTTTTTCCGGTATATTCTCCACCTGGTCCAATTGCAGGCACATTTTTAAGGTAATCTGGGATACTAAGATGAACATTAAAATCAAGAAAAAGACTTTGCCCTCCCCTTGAAAAGGCGTTTTGCGAACCGCTAAAAATTAAATATTGGGCTTCTTGTTTTATCTCTTTGAAAGATGAATTTACTAAAAAGGGGGCATACATAATATTTAAATATCCGATACCCAGTGCACCAGCATAATATGCTTGCATTGAAGCTAAAAAGGTATTTAAATGTCCGGTTAAAGTTCTGGTATGTCTTGCTGGGGATGAAGAGGTATCTAAATTATCTAATTCAAGACCATATTTTTTTAAATATTCGAGAGAGTGACCGGAACAATAAATTCGGGGGTAACCTAAATCATGAATATGAATCCAACCTTTTAAATGAGCGTTAGCTACTTCCCGAGAAAATACCTCCTGCAACATATATTGTTTAATAGTATTTTCAGCGATAGTTAAATTAATCGCTTCCGGATTATTAGTTCCTATATTACTATTCTCTTTACTTTTGGATAAAAAAAGCTGTTTTAAGTCATAGGTGGGGATTCCAATGATTTTCTGTTTTCTCCATTTCTGTTCATATCCTCTGGTAAACAGTTCATTGTCCACTAATTCTCTAATCAAAGAGGTAGATATCTCTTTTAAATCTAAATCAAATATTTTTTCTTCCACTGCCTTGGCAATACTCATAGAAATGTCTAAAGGCAATTCTGCTTCCTTAACCAGAGCTTGAATAATTTTTTGTCTATCCCAGGGGAAAATACTCTCATAAGTTGTGGTAGAAACTAATAACGATAGATCAGTTACACTCTTATGATTGTTTATTTCTTTTCTAACTTTTAATCTTTCTCTAATTTTGCTTCTCTTATTTCGATACAAAATATAGGTCTTTGCCACTTTTGTCATGCCTTTTCTTATCAATGACTCCTCTACTATATCTTGGACTTCTTCTACCTGGGGAATTTTATTTTTAAATATTTCTTCTAATTTGATGATTACCCGGTCAGTAATCTCTTCTGCGGTGGTCTGACTTTCTTCTCCAGCTGCCTGCATAGCAGCAAATATTGCTTCAACTATTTTCTTTCTGTTGAATTTTACTAAATGACCTTCTCTTTTTCTAATCGACTCTATCATTTTAAATCCCCCAATAGAATATATAGTGATAAAATTAATACAACTAAATTATTATTTTATCGATTAAGTTTCTTTATCTCTTTTACAAAACTACTCACATCTCTAAATTGTCTATATACAGAAGCAAATCTCACGTAAGCTACCTCATCTAAGATACGTAATTTGGAGATAATCAATTCACCAATTGCGCTGCTCTTTACTTCATTTTCTCCTTCGGTTTTTATCGTTTCTTCTATATCACTTACTAATTTATTTATAGCTTCTATGCTAATCGGTCTCTTTTCGCAGGCTTTAATAATACCATTGGTTATCTTTTCTCGGGAAAAAGGCTCCCTGCGACCATCTTTCTTTATTACCATCAAAGGAATTAAATCTATTCTCTCGTAAGTAGTAAATCTTTTATTGCATTTTTTACAAATTCTTCTTCTTCTAATTACTAATTCATTCTCTATATGTCTGGATTCAATTACCCCGGTATCATAATAACTACAAAAAGGACATTTCATTTTATACCCCTATATGTAGGATTATATTTATAATAATACACTAAATATGGGAAGTCAAGGGGAAATCGCTATATATTTTGTAGATTTATAAAAAAATAAAAAACCCGCAATTTTTAGTTACGGGCTTATCTAACATATATTCTTAACTATTAATTTTAGGTAGAATCCTATTTTATTTTTTCTCTCTTAAAAAAGTGGGAATTTCTAAATCATTATAACTTATTTTTTCTTCACTTAGATCAATTTCCTCTAATTTATGAACTTCTCTTTTCTTCTCTAAAGTTTCAAATCCGGCAGCAATTACTGTAATCTTAACTTCATCATTCAATTCTTTATTAATTACTGCTCCAAAAATAATATTTGCTTCAGGATTAGCAGCCTTAGAAATTATTTCAGCAGCTTTATTAACTTCATATAAAGCTAAATTTGAGCTTCCACTAATGTTAAATAATATCCCTTTGGCTCCTTCGATACTTGTCTCTAAAATTGGGCTATTTATAGCTCTTTGTGCTGCCTTTACAGCTCGATTTTCACCACTGGCTTTTCCCATTCCCATTATAGCTGTCCCGGCATTTTCTATAATCATTTTTACATCAGCAAAGTCTACATTTATTAGACCGGGCTCAATTACAATATCTGTAATTCCATGAATTCCATGTAATAGAACTTCATCTGCAATTTTAAAAGCCTCCAATATAGAAGTATTTTCATCAACTACTTGAAGTAACCTATCATTGGGAATTACAATTAAAGTATCAACACATTCTTTTAATAATTTAATCCCTTCTTCAGCTTGTCTCATTCTTCTGTGACCTTCAAAAGAAAAAGGTTTAGTCACTACTCCAACTGTTAATGCACCTAAATCTTTAGATAATTGGGCGATAATTGGGGCTCCACCAGTTCCAGTTCCACCTCCCATGCCTGCTGTGATAAATACCATTTCTGCGCCTTCTAAAGCTTTTGATATTTTATCTTTATCTTCTTCTGCAGCTTGACGACCAATTTCCGGGTTTGATCCGCTACCTAATCCCTTAGTTATATTACTACCAATTTGTATTTTCTGTTCTGCATTAGAAAAGGCCAATACCTGGGCATCAGTATTGGTGGAAATATATTTAACCCCCTGTAATTTTGCTTCAATCATTCTATTAACCGCATTTCCGCCGCCGCCGCCCACACCAATAACTTTTATCTCTACAAACTGTCCTACTTTATTGTCAAGGCTAAACAACTTATAACCTCCTCACAAAATAATAAAATGATAATTTATTTAAAAATGGCAAAACCAATTAAAAAAAATCTTTTAACCAGCTAATTATTCTTCCAAAAAAATTCCTTAATCCTGTTTTTCTTTTAGATATTTTATAAGATCTTCCGATAGAATATTTTTCAGTAGCATAACTCAACAATCCAATTGCTGCAGAATAGGAAGGGTCATTCACCATATCGGCTAATTCTCCCTCATAATGGGGTCCCCCTAATCGAGAGGGTAAATTTAGAACCTGTTCAGCAATTTCTGAAATACCTGGCAATAAAGAACTCCCTCCGGTAATAACTACTCCTCCGGGAATCATATCATAATAACCAGACTTCTTAAGCTCAACTCGTACTAAGCTAAATATCTCACTAACCCGAGGTTCAATAATCTCTACCAGGTATTTCTTGGAAACAGTGTGTTTATCCTTTCCATTAATACTGGAAATTTCTACTACTCTTTCGGGAGAAACAATATTTTCAACCGTACTTCCATAATTAATTTTTATCTTCTCAGCTTCATCTATTGAAGTTCTTAACCCAATAGCTAAATCATTAGTAATTTGATTGCCTCCTACCGGTAGAACCGCAGAGTAAGCCAATCCTCCTTCTATAAAAATTGCTATTTCAGTCGTTCCGGCACCAATATCAACTAACATAGAACCCAGCTCTTTTTCAGCATTACTTAAAATTGCATTGCTGGAAGCTAAAGTCCCAAATATAATTTCTTCAATGTCTATCCCTGCTCCTTCTATACACCTGATTAGGTTTTGTACAATGGTAATTGAGCCAGTTATAATATGGACCTTGCACTCTAATCTTGTGCCAGACATTCCCAGGGGGTCTACTATTCCACTTTGTCCATCTACTATAAATTCACGACTTAGTGTGTGAATTAATTCTTTCTCGGGGGAAACTATCCCCGCTTTAGCTGCTTCTATAACCTTTTCGATATCCCTTTCTGTAATTTCTGGAGATTCTCCAGAAATTGCGATAACCCCCTTGCTGTTTGTTGATGCTATATGACTTCCTGTAATAGAAATAAGAGCAGAATTAATGCGGGCTCCTGCCATACGTTCAGAATTTTCAATAGACTGTTTTACTGATTGAATAGCTTGATCTAAGTCTATAATTACTCCCTTTTTCACTCCTAAGGAGGGGGCTGTACCTATTCCAATTATTTCTATTTGATCATCTTCGCCTAATTCGCCTATAACTGTACAAACTTTTACTGTGCCAACATCTAAACCGACAATTATTTCATCTTTTCCCATATTTATAACCTCCTTCATACTTTTAATATCATACACCACTAATTAATTAAAGTAAATAAAGTAATTATTTTTGTCTGATAAATACTAATTCTTGACTTTTATTATTACACTATCTTTAAAACGCATATCTATATATTCTACTGCTAATTTCTCTTTATCAATTTTTCCCAAAGCTTCTCTTAGTAAATTTCCCTTATTAATAATCTCCTCTGGTTTGTTTACTCTAACCTTTAAGGTATCATCTATATTAAAAAGTAAAAAATCATCTAAAGCAAATATTTTAACTTTATAAAATTCCCTGGGTAATATTATATTTGCAGAATTAATAATTTCTAATGCTATTCTAAATTCAGGTTCCTTTATAGTCTCACCAATTTTTACTTCAGAAACTTTTAATCCTGATATAAGAGGTATACTCAATCCTTCTGGTTTATCAATCTTAGATAATACCATCCCTTCTTTGCTTAAAATAAAATATTCTTCGTTAATATATACAATTGCTGCTGCTTCTCTTTCTTTTAAGGAAATTATAATTTTGTTAGGTATTATTCGTTTTATTTCTAATTCTTTTATCCAGGGCTCTTGTGTTAAAGAGTCTATAGGTTTTTTTAAATCTAACTTAAAGATATTTTCTCCTAATTTTATTTGAGATTTGGAAAATATTTCATCTTTGTTCAGATAATCATTTCCTTTAATAACAACTTCTTCAATATTGCAATATCTTGAATTAAACATAAAATTAAAAAAATTCCAACTTAGAAAACCTATAATCAAATAAAAAATTAATATTTTGGTTATTTTTACTCCAAAATGTTGACTCTTCTCGCCTTCTTCCTCCTCCTCTAATTCCATCCCTTCTTCATTTTCGTCAGTTATTTTCATCTACCCGGTCTCCGTTTTAAACTATATACGATATACAAAATACGATATACGAAATTATTCTGGCTTCTGCTTTCTTCACGAGATACGATTTTATTTATGGTTCGCCCAGGATTTGTATTTCACGAACTAATTTTATTCCAAAAATATTCTTTACTCTTTTCTCTATTTCTTCAATTAAATATAAGACATCTCTTGCTGTGGCATTTCCATTATTTATTATAAAATTAGCATGCTTGTTCGATACAGCAGCTTTCCCTTGAGAAAGTCCCTTTGCTCCTACCTTTTCTATTAATTCTCCAGCATAATAACTTGGAGGATTTTTAAATATACTACCTGCGCTTAATTTATCTACGGGTTGTTTAACCTCTCTTATTTTAATATATTCTTTTATTATTGATTCTATTTTTTCTTTATTCCCCTCTTTTAATTGCAGGGTTACTTCTAAAATTATAACCGATTTATCTTTCAAATTACATTCCCGGTATTTAAAATTCAAACCAGGCGGAGGTACGCTTTCTATCTTTTTTTCTTTAGTTAAAAAAGTCACGCTTTGTACTATATCCGCCATACAATTTCCGTTAAAACCGGCGTTGTTAATTATTGCTCCCCCTAAAGTTCCCGGGATATTACAGGCAAATTCTAATCCACTCAATCCTCTATTTAAAGTAATTCTTCCTAAATATAACAAAGACGTTCCCGCACCTACTTTTACAATTTTATCAATAAAATTCATTTTTTTGAAACCTTTGCCAAGCTTAATTACTATCCCTCTTACCCCTTTATCCAAGACTAATAAATTTGTTCCATTCCCAATAACCCAAAAAGGAATATTAAATTTTTGAGAAATAGATATTATCTTCATTAACTCTTCAATATCATTAGGGATACAAAAAATATCCGCAGGCCCACCAATTTTTAATGAAGTGTGATTCATTAATGGTTCCTTAAATTTAACTACTTTTTCAATTCCCTTTTTTATAAATTCATTATTTATAACATATGTATTCATTCTTAATAAACTAAAATACCTTTGTTTTCTTTAATTTTTTAGCTAATTTCTGACTAATAGTCCAGACATCTCCTGCTCCCATAGTTATTATTATATCTCCAGGTTGAATATTTTCATACAAATAATCTATGGTATTATTTTTGGAAGGTATATATTTTAAATGGCTATGGTTAGCTTTTTTAATTTCATTAAATATCGTTCTACCGCTAATTCCCAATATTGGTGGCTCATTAGCAGCATATACATCATTGATAATCACTCTATCAGCATCAAAAAACACTTTACCGAACTTTTCTGCCAAAAGTTTAGTCCTTGTATATCTATGAGGTTGAAAGACTACTATTATTCTTCTATTTTTCCAACTATGTTTTATAGCGTTTAAAGTAACCTTGATCTCGGTGGGATGATGGGCATAATCATCCATAATTAATATTTCATCATCAATATTAATTACAACTTCCATTCTTCTTTGAACTCCTTGATAGGCCTCTAATATCTTGGTGATTTCAATAAAGTTCATTCCCAATTCCTTGGCAACAGCAATTGCTGCTAAGGAATTTAAAATATTGTGGTGTCCAGCAACATTTAAATAGAGCTCTCCCATTTTTTTATTTCGCCAATATATCTGTGATTTAGAATTTAATTTATTTAATTCTATTTCTTTAGCCATAATATCTGCATCTAAAGATATTCCATAAGTAATGTATTTTTTTCTATAACCTTTTATTAATCTCCTTATGTTTTCACAATCTTTACACAAGATTACACTTCCGTTATCAGGAATTTTATTAATAAATTTTTTAAAATCTTTTAAAACATTTTCTAAATTTTTATAATGATCCAGATGGTCATCTTCAATATTAGTAACTACTACTAACGAGGGATTTAATTTTAAAAATGAACCATCACTCTCATCAGCTTCTGCAACTACACATCTTCCAAATCCTAATTTTGCATTGCCTTGAATATCGTTTACTTCTCCTCCTATTATCACTGTAGGATCAAAGCCACTTTTTTCTAATAATAGGCTTATCATTGAAGTAGTGGTTGTTTTGCCATGTGTGCCTGCAACGGCTATACCATATTTATGTTCCATAATTTTAGCCAACATTTCAGCTCTCTTGATTATTTTAATATTTTCCTTTATAGCACCTTCTATTTCTGGATTAGATTCAGGAATTGCTGATGAAACTACTACTAAATTAACCCCTTTTATATTATCTCTACTATGACCTTTAAAAATCGTTGCTCCTTTGTCTGTTAATCTCTTGGTTATCTTCGAAGGCGTAATATCAGAACCACTAATTCTATAACCTAAATCAAGAAGGATCGAAGCCAATCCGCTCATCCCAGATCCGCCTATACCTATAAGATGTATATGTAGTTTCTTTTTATTCATTAACTATAACTCCACCTTTATTCGTATGTCGTATATCGTATTTCGTATATCGTAAAAGTAAGGCGAAAAGCAACTTTTAAAAACGATATATGATATACGCAAACTATATACTGTTTTATATATTCAACAAAAAATTATGATCTTCCTGCTCTATTTGTAAAATATCTCTTATATTTTTCAAATTTTTTTAATATACTCATAAATCAAGTTAACAATCTTCTCAGCTGAATTTACATTACTTAATTCTCCGCTCTTTTTAGCCATTATTTCTAATTGATTCTTATTTTTTAATAAATCAAGCAAAACCTTTGCCAGCTTTTTTCCAGATAAGTCTTTTTCTAAAATTAATTCCGCGGCTCCTTCTCTTTCTAAAACCCTAGCATTAATTTCCTGATGGTTATTGGTAGCATGGGGATAAGGTATTAAAATTGCAGGTAAACCATAAGTACTAATCTCAGCCAATGTTGTAGCCCCAGCCCGACAGATTGCTAAATCAGCCAAAGAATAAGCTTTTTCAATATTATAGAGATAAGGTTCTACAGAAAAAATATTATTATCTTTTCCTATTATTTCAATAATTTTTTCATAATCATCAGATCCACTAATCAGTAAAACTTGCCATTGATTTTTTATAAAACCCTTGATTAAATTGACCCCTTTTACAACAGCCCTATTAATAGAAGCTGCCCCTTTACTGCCGCCAAATACTAATATAGTTTTTTTAAAAGAATTTAATTTAAATATTTGGTAATCTTTATTGTTAACATGCTCTAAATTTTTAAACCTAATTGGATTACCGGTTAAAATTAATTTTGATTTCTTTTTAAAATATCTTCGTGATTGGTCAAAACTTAAAAATATCGCTTTTACCATATGAGATAAGAATTTATTGGTAATCCCCGGTATCACATTTTGTTCATGAATAAAAGTTGGAATACCCAATAAAGCAGCCATTAAAACAACTGAACCACTTACATAACCACCTGTTCCAATAACTACATCCGGCTTATAATTTTTTATAATTTTATATGATTGGATTAAAGAAATAAAAAATATTATGATTGCTATAAGATTTTCTAAACAAATTTTTCGTTGTATGCCTTGGGCCTTTATTTTGATAAATTTAAAACCTTCACGGGGAATAACTTTTGATTCTAATCCTCTTTCGGTTCCTACAAATATAATATCATTATTAGCATTCCTGTCTTTTAACTCGTAAGCTAAACTAATTCCTGGATATATATGCCCCCCTGTTCCACCCCCTGATATTACTACCTTTAAAGACATTCATTACACTCCATGTTCTTTTACTCTATACTGAGAAATATTCAATAAAATTCCCGCACAAAACATATTTACAATTAATGATGAACCACCGTAACTAATAAAGGGTAAAGTAATACCGGTGGTGGGGATTATCTTGGTAACCACCCCAATATTTATAATACTCTGAAAAGTTATCATAGCAGTAATTCCGGCTGCTAATAGAGTTCCAAACTGATCTGCAGAATTAACTGCTATCCTAAATCCACGCCATAATAATACAATAAATAGAACAATTATTACTAAAGTGCCAATAAATCCTAACTCTTCCCCAATTATTGAAAAAATAAAATCAGTATGTTGATCAGGAAGATAAAAAAATTTTTGCCTGCTCTCTCCTAATCCAATTCCAGAAATCCCGCCACTGCCTAAGGCTGTTAAGGATTGAATAATATGAAATCCACTATCTAAAGGGTCTTTCCAGGGATCCAGGAAAGAGAGTAATCTTATTCTTCTATATTCTTCTTTTAATAATATCAAAATCCCTACAGGGATAGCCGCTACCACCAAAGTAAAAAGTTGAATTACTTTAGTCCCACCGATAAATAACATAATAAAAGATATCCCTAAAATAATTAAAGCAGTACTAAAATCGGGTTCTTTTAAAATCAATAAAAATATTACTACCAGGATAATAAGAGATGGTAATATCCCCTTGATAAATGTTTTTATTTCTTCAGAATGTTTCCTGGTTAATGATTCTGCCATATATAGAATTAATGCAAATTTGGCAATTTCAGAAGGTTGAAAAGAAAAAAATCCTATTTTAACCCATCTTCTTGCCCCACCTGCAGATCTTCCAATTTCTGGAATAAATACTAAGGAGAGTAGTATAATGGATAAAACCAAGATGGGCAGAGCAACCCTTTTATAGTAATGGTAATCGGTATATATAGCGAAAAAGAAAATTATCAAACCTATTATAGCATAAAGTATTTGTCTTTTTAAAAAGAAATAACTATCTCCATACCATTTATAAGCCATAACATAACTTGAACTAAAAACCATACATACACCAATAGCCATCAGAATAGTAACTGCTATAAAAAGCCATAAATCAGGAGACTTTTTTTCTATTATCATTTCATTATAACCCCATATTTAGTCGTTAGTATAAATACAAGATGCAAGTTAATCTAGTTATCCGGTTACCCAGTTTAGTTTGCCGGTTAAATTAGTCGATAGTCGTTAGTTTTTAGACAAAGGGAAGTAGTTTACAGTTTTCGGTTTTCAGTAAAAATAATCCCTAGTAATCACCTCTCCGCTTCCTGTCTGCAAACTTGCAACTCGAAACCTTAAACCCAAAACTTATTACTTATCACACATTACCCATTACTATGTCCTAAACGCTATACGCTCTACGCTAATATACGCAATACACGATACTAAATGCTGGCTATTCCGATAAGCGCTAAAATCGCTCCTGCTATCCAAAACCTGATAATAATCTTCGGTTCTTTCCATCCACAAAGCTCAAAATGATGATGAATGGGGCTCATCTTAAATATAATTTTTCTTCTTAATTTTACCGAAGTAACCTGAAATATCACCGATAAGGTCTCAAGCATAAATACTCCACCAATAATCAATAAAAATAATTCTGTTTTAGTAAATATTGCCACTGAAGCGAGTGCACCGCCTAAAGCCAAAGAACCCACATCTCCTAAAAATATCTGTGCTGGATAAAAATTATAGATTAAAAAACCAAGAGAGATAAAAGCAACTATAAGAGCAAAGAGGCTCACGGACCAAGTATTTTGGATATAAGCAATTAAAGCAAAACTAATCATGGCAATAAATATTAAACCGGTAGCTAATCCATCCAAACCATCGGTTAAATTTACCGCATTAACCGAACTAATCAACACTAAAACTATAAAAGGAATAAACATTCTGCCTAAATTTATACTGTTTTTCAAAAAAGGGAGATAAATTTCTGTACCCAAATCAGTGCTTTGTTGGACACAATACGCAACTATTAAAGCAAAGGCAATTTGAAGGAATAACTTTTGCATAGTAAGAAGACCTACTGATCTTTTCCTAAAATATTTTATTAAATCATCCGTTAAGCCAATAATGCCAAAACCGACAGTGGTAATCAATGACCATATAATGTATTTATTATAAGGAACAAGAAATATAATAACCAATATCAAAGTAAGCATAATGACTATCCCGCCCATTGTAGGTGTACCCATTTTATGTTGATGGAGATCTGGCCCTTCCTGACGAATCCTCTGCCCCATATTATATTTTTTTAAATATTTTATAAAAACTGGCAAAGTAATAAATGGAATTATAAAAGAAACTAAAACTATTAATGGCCAACTAACCATTCTGCCCTCCCGAATAAATTTGATTATTTTTTTTATATTCTTCTTGCCAGAATTGTAAAATTTCTTCCATTTGCATCTCACGAGAACCTTTTAATAAAATAAAATCTCTCGGTCTAACTAAATACCTTAGTTTTTTAATTAAATGTTTCTTCTCGTTTTTCTTAAAAGAAAAAACTTGATCTTTTTTTGCTCCATTTTCTAAAAAAGATTGGGCAATTATCTTTCCTCTTTCGCCAACAGTTATTAGTGTATCAATGGACAATTTTGCTATTTCTTTTCCTATTTCGTGGTGATAAAAATCAGCCTTTTCTCCTAATTCAAGCATATCTCCCAGGATAGCTATCTTTCTATGATTTTGAGCAACTTCTACTAAAGTTTCTAAGGCTTTTTTAACTGATAAGGGGCTTGCATTATAGGAATCATTTAATATTTTAATACCATTATAAAAATTATTTACACACATATGCATATCTAATGGCTTAAAATCAACTAATCCTCTTTCAATTATATTCGATTCAACTTCTAAGGCAAAAGCAACTGCGGAAGCAGCAAGTGCGTTATAAATATTATACCTTCCTAATAAAGGGAAAAATATCTCTCGATTTTCAACATCTTTTATTTTAAGGGTAAACTTCATTCCTCTGTCACCGATCATTCTGATATTGCAAGCCATAATATCACTTTTATTCTCCAGGCCAAAGGTAATTATTTTCTTACCTTTAACAATTTCCAACATTTTTGAGAAATAAGGATCATCTCTATTTAAAACTGCAATTCCATCTTTACCTAATGAACGTAATAACTCTGTCTTAGCTCTAAAAATATTATTTTTTGAGCCTAACAAGCCGATGTGAGCCTCTCCGATATTAGTAATTACTGCTAAATCAGGAGAAATAAAATTAGTGAGAGTTTCTATTTCGCCCAATCCCCTCATTCCCATCTCTACCACTAATATTTTGTGTAGGTCATTAAGTTGTAACAGGGTGAGAGGGATTCCAATTTCATTATTATAATTTCCGGAGGTTTTTAATAGGGGGAATTTCTGAGATAATATATGGGCAATAATTTCTTTAGTGGTCGTCTTGCCATTGCTCCCAGTAATACAGATATTAAAAGTTTTAAATTTATTTTTATAATACTTAGACCAATCTTGTAAGGCAGAAAGAGTATCATTTACTTCTATAATAATTTTATTTTCATCTATTTTCTCTTTTTGAAATAAACTCTCAATATTTTTACAGACTACTGCTCCACTTGCTCCCTTATTAAAAGCTTCTATTATAAAATCATGTCCATCAAAGTGAGGTCCAATTATAGCAAAAAATAAATCACCAGGAACTAAAGTCCGGCTATCTATAGAAACCCTGTTTACCGTGGAATTTTGGTTACCCTGGATTATCCTTCCTGAAGTAGCTTCTATTAATTCTATAACTTTATAGTCTTCCAATTTTTCATCTCTCCGTTAATATTTTTTTCACTACCTCTTCATCATTATGGTGAATTATTCTATTATGATAAACCTGCTCATTCTCAGGACCTTTCCCGGCTATCAAGACTATATCCCCTTCTTTAGCTTTTTTTAATGCATGCTTAATGGCTTTCTCTCTATCAGCTATAATAATATAATCTTTATTTGTTTTTTTAACTCCTGCTTCAATCTCTTGAGCAATCTTCAAGGGATCTTCGCTTTTAGGATTATCTGCGGTTATTATTACATAATCACTATATGTTCCTATAACTTCTCCTATAGTAACTCTTACTTTATTATATTTCTCCCCCCCGTGTCCGAATACGGTAATTATATTATGTTTAGCAAAATTGCTTAAATTCTGCAATATATTGCCTAATCCGTGATAATTGTGAGCAAAATCTATAACAATAGTATAATTCTGACCATATTCAAGTAACTTATACCTTCCTGGAGCTCCATAAAATTTGCTCAAAGCTTGGGAAATTATATTAAGGGGGATATCCCGAGTAACAGCAGCTGCTATTGCAGCTAAAGTATTGTATATGTTGTATCTCCCACTAAAATTTAAAAATATCTCGGCATCTCCTACAGATGTTTCAACTATAAACGAAGAACTTTTAAGGTTCATTTTTATATTTTTGGCTCTAACATCAGCTTCTTTTCTTATTCCATAAGTAATTAAATTAACCTCATTGCAATTTATAAAATCTTTACTATGCTCTTCATCAATATTAATTACCGCAAACTTTTTAGTAGCTTCTTTTTTGCTCTTGTTCAAACTTAAAAATAATTTCTTCTTTGCATTTAAGTAATTAGTAAAGTTTCCGTGTATTTCAAAATGTTCCCTGCTAATATTAGTTAAGATAGCTATATCAAAATTACATCCTTCTACTCGGGATAGTTGTAAAGCATGAGAAGACACTTCCATTACAGCATAGTCATTCTTTTGTTCAACCATTTCTTTGAGGGTTTTTTGTAGATCGATTGATTCCATAGTAGTCATATGGGAGGAGTTAATATTATCACCAATTATATTTTGAGCAGTACCCAGGAGTCCTGTTTTAAAACCTGCTTCCTGGAAAATAGCTTTTAGCATATAAGTAATTGTAGTTTTACCGTTTGTGCCAGTAACTCCGATTAATTTTAATTTTCGGGAAGGAAATTCATAAAATTGATTAGCTAAAATCGCTAAAGCCTTACGACTGTCAGCTACTTTTATTACGGTAATACCTGGTCGGGGATGAATTCCCCGTTCAACTACCAGAGCAATGGCACCTTTACTAATAGCCTCGTCAATAAAGCAATGTCCATCAAAAATAAAGCCTTTTATACATATAAACAAAAAACCTCTCGTTATTTTTCGAGAGTCGTGATAAATTCCTTTTACATCTAAATCTACATCACCAAAAATTTCTTTAACTTCCAAGTTAGTTATTAACTCGCTCAACTTCATAGAATAAATTACCTCTAATTTTCCTGATTCGTATATAGTATATCGTATTGCGTATTGCGTTTCAATTCAATCTCGTATTGCGTATTGCGTATCGCGTATTTCGTTTGTTTCCCCCTCACCCTAACCCTCTCCCCCGAAGGGGAGAGGAAATAAAAATTCAATATCTTCTAATTCACTCTATACACTATTTAATATTCTGGCTACTGACTCCTGAATTCTGGCTCCTTTGAATTTCCTACACGCAAAACGCTATACGCTTTTTCTTCTTAACTATATACTATTTCTTCACGCGATACGCGATACGCAATACTCGATACTATTACTGATTGGGTGGAATTGATAAATAAGGGAGGGCTTTGGAAGCAATTTCTTTAAAGACCGGAGCTGCCACTGTACCACCATAATAGCTACCTTTGGGTTGATCTAATAAAACTAATATAGATATCTGGGGATTCTCAGCAGGAACATAACCTGCAAATAAGGAATTGTATTTATCATCAGAATACTTGCCGATAGAGAAATCAAATTTTTGGGCAGTCCCAGTTTTACCTGCTACTTGATAAGCTGTAAGATTAGCCCTTTTACCAGTTCCATCACTTACAACTTGTTCTAATATTTTAGTCATAGTTAAGGCTGTATCGACCGATATTACCTGTCTTATTGGTTTCGGTTTGAATATTTTAATTCTGTTTTGATTAGAATCCAAAATTTCTTTTACTATCATCGGTCTCATCAAAGTCCCTCTATTAGCTATGGCTGATACTGCCATTATTAATTGAATTGGTGTTACTGAAATTTCCTGGCCTATAGACAAAGATGCTAAGGAAATCTTTGACCAATCCTTTGAACTTCTCACTAATCCATTTATTTCACCAGGTAAATTTATTTCAGTTAATGCCCCAAATCCAAACCTTCTTATAGATTTTTCAAAAACTTTTTCATCCAATCTTGTTCCAGTTTGAATTACTCCTACATTACAGGAGTTCTTCACTATATCGGTAAGATCTTGTGAACCATGTTGGTGTATATCATGAAAAATATGTCCCTTATACTTCATCCATCCCTTGCAATAAAACTGATCATCTAACTTGGCCACTCTTTCATTTAAGGCGGTAGCTATGGTAACAACTTTAAAGGTCGATCCTGGTTCATAGGCATCAGTAATTGCTCTATTCCTCCAGAGATCTTGAGAAAATTTATCAAAATAATTTGGATCATATGAAGGTCTTACTGCCATGGCTAATATTTCGCCAGTTTTAGGTTTTACCACAATAGCAACCCCGGCTTTCGCTTTGTATTTTTGAAAAGCTTTATCCAGGGCTTCCTCAGTAATATATTGTATGACTTCATCAATAGTTAAAACAATTGATTTTCCATCTCGATGGGCAGTTGGTTCCTTAATGCTAAGAGGTATCTTCCCTCCCGAGGCATCTCTTTCCAAAATTACCAAACCAGGTAAACCTTTTAATTCCTTATCGAAAAATAACTCCAATCCCTCCAATCCTTGATTATCTATCCCCACAAATCCTAATAGATTAGAAGCTAAATAATTCTTAGGATAATATCTCTTGCTCTCATCTAAAAAATCCAAACCATCTAAATTTATTTTTTTAATCTTTGCAACTTCTGTATCTGTTAATTTCCTTTTTATCCACACAAAAGATCTTTTCTGGTTTAATTTATCCAGTACATCTTTTGTTTTCAAATTCAAAATTGAGGATATTTTTCGGGCAGTTTCTTGAGGATTTTTAACTTTAGAGGGAATAGCAAATAAGGATTGAACAGTAACATTTACAGCTAATTTCTTTAAATTTCTATCATAGATATTACCCCGTTCTCCTTCAATAGAGAAAGAAGTTAGATGTTCTTGTTGGGCAATTTCTTTAAACTTATTACTTTGAACAATTTGAATATTATATAGTCTATAAACCAATAAAAAATAAAAAACTATAAATACTATAAATAAAAAAGTTATACGTTCTCTTTTTTCTTTAGAAAGCAATAACTATTCCCGCCTTTTTTAGCTTTTATCGTTATACAAGTATATTATCTTAATAGTGATGAAATCAAGTCATTTAACTTCTTTAGGTCAAAACTAGCCCAAAAATATTTTTCTTTTTCATAACTATTGCTGATTACGCCGATATTTTCCCCTGGATTAATTTTAGGAGTAGGGAGCGAGGCAATAAATTCAACTTCTTTTGGTCTAATCATTCCTAAATGGTTACAAGCAATTTTTTCAATTCTATCTAAGGCAGAAAGAGTCTCTACGGTAAGTTCAAATTTTTTATTCTGTTCTTCTAATCTTATTTTACAATTTTCCAGTTCTATTAACTTATATCCCAACTCTGTTAATACGATATTATTAGAAATATAAAAAATAATTACAGAAGTGACAAAAACTACTAACATTAAAAATGACCAACAAATAATTAAAGTACTTTTACCTTCGTAATTACCATTGGCTATCACCTTACTTCTTCTCACTATTTTATCACCCCTTTATATTTCGATTACTTTCTCACGGTCGCTTCTTACAACAGTATTAAATCATCAATTTTGCTATTGGGTGGCACTCAATATTACTTGAGTGCCACCCAAAATCAAACTACTGTTTAATCAAGTTACAGGAATTATCTTTTCTGCTACTCTCAATTTGGCACTTCTTGCTTTAGGATTTTTCTTTACTTCCTCTAAAGAAGGCCTAATTGGTTTTTTGGTTAAAATTTTTAACCCATAATTCTTTTGCGCTATTCCTTCCCTTTTCACTTCTTTAAATAGGGTTTTAACTATCCTATCCTCTAATGAATGATATGAAATAACACAAATCCTGCCTTTATCATCTAAAACATTAATTGCTTGATTTAAACCTTTTTCTAAAGCCTTAAGTTCCTGGTTTACCTCTATCCTTATAGCCTGAAAAACTCTGGTGGCTGGATGAATTCTCCACTTTTTTCTCTTCTTAGTTTTAGGAAGGGCCCTTATTACTAAATCAGCTAATTGCCTGGTAGTAGTTATAGGCTTTTTTTGTCTTTCTGTAACGATCAACCGAGCAATTCTCTTAGAAAGACGTTCTTCTCCATATCTTTCAAATACACCGATTAGTTCTTTTTCTGTATATCTATTAATCAATATGCTTGCATCAAACTTTTGTGTTTGATCCATCCGCATATCTAAATGGCTATCTTCTCTAAAGCTAAATCCTCGTTCCTTCTCTTTTAGTTGGTGAGAGGACACTCCTAAATCAAAGATTATCCCCGATACTGCTTCCAACTTTAAGTCAGATAGAATGTCTTCTAAATTTTTAAAATTACCTTTAACTAATTTCACTTTGCCAGGAAAATTTTTTAATTCTACTTTTGCTGCTTCAATTGCTTCTATATCCTGATCGATACCAATCAATAAACCATCAGGATATATATTTTTTAAAATAGCTTTTGAGTGTCCCCCACCTCCCAGGGTACAATCAATATATACACCACCTCCTTTTTTGAAATTTAAATAGTGTAAAACTTCTTTTGTTAGCACAGGTATATGAAAGGAATTTATCATAAATTAACCTTCTTGCTCATATACCCTTTCCGCAATATCTTCATATGAACCTTCAATTTTATTGAAGTATCCTTGCCAAATATCTTTACTCCAGATTTCAAGCCTATCTAATACACCGATAACCATAACTTCCCGTTTGACCCGGGCATAATCTCTTAAATATTTCATTATGATAACCCGGCCTTGATTATCCAGAGTACAACTGGCTGCCCGAGAAAAAAGTATTCTTTTAAATGCTCGGGCATCTTTTTGTCCTAAAGGAAGCAATTTTAATTTTTCAGCCAGAACTTTCCATTCTTCCAGAGGATATACAAAAAGACAAACATCGAGGCCATAAGTAATAACAAAATTATCACCTAAGGGTTCCCTGTATTTTGAGGGTATAATTAATCTCCCTTTTTCATCAATAGTATGTTCATATTGCCCTAAAAACATAAATACTCCTTTATATTATATCCTCCACTATACTCCACTTTACTCCACTTATTTATAGTATACTACATTTTTTTAAAAAACCCTCTTTTTTTTTGAAAATAATTTTATTTTTTTTAAAAAATTAGAAAATACCGCTTATTTAGTGTGTTTCGTATAATAGATACACCATTTTTCTTCATATTTTTGGGAAAAATAGAAGAGCAGACTTTAAGATTGATTTTTAAGAGGGATATTTTGAGGGGAAAAAAATAAAAAAAGACATACAATAAAATATTTTACCGTATGTCTTTATATCTATTTATTTTGATAAGCAGATCATAAGCCGAGTTCTGTTCCCTTATTAAATTATAAGGGCGGTAATCATCTATCTGGGATGCAAGTTACCTTACACCTCTTGCGACCTACCCGAAGATTCAGCGGGCCACCACAACTCTTCCTATTTGGTCTTGCTCCAAGTGGGGTTTACTAAGCTTGTTAGTCACCTAACAACTGGTAGGCTCTTACCCTACCTTTTCACCTTTACCCGGCACTCAATCCTGATGTTAAGTAAACGAGGATAGTTTTTGTAATAGAAAACAGATTTAAAAAACTATTATTAAGGAAAATTTAATATCAGAATTGAGTGCCGGGCTGTGTATTTTCTGTAGCACTTTCCTTAAGGTTACCCTCACTGGGGGTTACCCAGCACTTTGCCCTATGGAGCTCGGACTTTCCTCGAAAGAAATTATCTTTCTTCCGCGATTACCCGATCTACTTATCAACTATTCTCTTTTTTCTATTTTAAAATACCATTTTATTCCAAATAAGTCAATTGACTGTTTGACTTAAATTACCCTTTCCAAACCAAAATTCGGTTACAATTAGGGCAAGTTATTAGTTTTTGACTTTTTTTTAATTGATAAATAATATCACTGGGAAGATCAAGATAGCAACCTGGACATATAGAACTATTAACCTCAACAATGGCTTTTCCACCTTTTTCTTTTTTTAACAATTCATATTCTTTTAAAAGACGGCTATCTGTTAATTTATTTAATATATCTTCTCTTTTAATGCTTAAAGAATTCATACTTTCTTCTATTCTTGATGCCATTAATTCCATTTCCTGTTGACACTTTAGTAAATACTTGTCTTTCTCTTTTAAATTTTCTTCAAGTTTATTAACCGACTTTTTAAGATCTTCTATTTCTTCCATTAAATCTAAAAGTTCATCCTCAATATTATCTTTCTCTTTTTCATAATTAGATATTACCCTTTGTAATTGTTTAAGCTCTTTGATATCGGCTATTTTACCTCCGTATAAATCTTCCTGATGTTTTTTGATTTTGTTAGATTTATCAGATAAATCTAATTCCTTTCTTTTCAATTTAATCTGCAACTCTTTATAGTTTTCATGTTTATTTTTTATATTGTTCTTTAACTCTTGAATTTCCCGATTAATCCTGTCAACTTTCAAGGGTAAGTCTTTCTTTTTTTTCTCTTCTTCGTCTATATCATTATCCATTTTTTGTAACTCTAATAGAATATCAAATTGTTCTACCAATACACTATTCCCCCTCTCCTTAGGGCAATAGAATGTTTTAAAATAAAAAAGCCTTACTTCCTACATATTAAGAAGTAAGGCTTCTGAAACACTCTAATATTTTACCAATTTTACATTTCTTCATAAAATCTTTTACTGCCCTTATAACTAATAAAAATCTATTAGTTTTTTTGGTGGGCCCACCTGGGGTCGAACCAGGGACCGACCGGTTATGAGCCGGTTGCTCTGCCAGCTGAGCTATGGGCCCGCTTTCCAATAATTATCTTCGATAAAAGTATATCAGATATGTTTATAAAGTCAAGAAAATTCGTATCTCGTTAAGAATTAGTTATTTGGCTAGTTAGTTACCTGGTTAAGAAAATAAAAGAGAGAAAAAAGTAGGGGCGTATTGCATACGCCCTTGTAACTTATTTTAGGTGCATACTTTTTAGCTGTCCACAGGCAGCAGAAATATCGCCACCCTTCGACCTCCTTATGGTGGTTGGAATTCCTTTAGTTACCAATTTATCCTTAAAAGCTTTGACTTGGGGAATGCCGGGTGCCTGCAGTAAAGAACCGGGAGCAGGGTTAAAAGTAATTAAATTTACCTTGGAATTAAACCCACTGATTAGTTTGGCCAATTTATCTGCATAATTTAGCGAATCATTCACTCCTTTAATTAAAATATATTCGAAAGTTACTTGCCTATCTGTTTTTTCTGCATACTTCTTACAAACTTCTATCAAATCACATAAAGGATATTTATTATTAACTGGCATCAGATAAGATCTTAATTTATTTTCCGAGGCATGGAGAGAAACTGATAATTCTATCTGCCAATTACACTCTTGCAATCTTTTTATAGCTGGTATTATCCCGCAGGTAGAAATGGTAATCTTTCTTGCTCCAATATTAAAAGCACTTTTAGAATTTAATATAGAGATAGCTTTTACAACATTATCATAATTATCTAAAGGTTCCCCGATCCCCATAAATACAATATTGCGGGGATTAGATTTCATCTTTTTCTTTATAAATAAAACTTGATTTAAAATTTCACTAACTGAAAGGTTTCTTTTAAAACCTTTCTTGCCACTTTCGCAAAATACACAGTTATATTTACAGCCAATTTGCGAAGATATACATTCAGTCACTCTTTTATCGGAAAATATAAGAACACTTTCTATCAAATTCCCATCTTCTAATTTAAATAAATATTTCTCGGTTTTATCTTTCGATATAGCTAATTCTACTAACTCCATCTTATTTATATAAAAAATCTTTTGAAGTAAATCTCTAAATGACGTGGGAAGATTTGACATCTCTCTGAAATCTTCTATCCCCTTTTTATAAAGCAAATCAAATAATTGAGTTGCTCTGTATTTTTCTACTCCTAAATCTTTAACCTCTTCTTGAAATTCATTCAAGGTAAAATTTTTAATATCTTTCTTTTGCATAATATATATCAAATCTCTTTATTTTATTTTTTAATTTCTCTCTTTATATTTTCAGCAAATTCTTTTGCTTTTTTATCTATCCCTTGTACATTTTTTATAGAACCAGGATCATTTGCAGTAGCCATTAAAGTAAAGTATGGTGGGAGCCTAAACCCTTTGTTAATATTTAAAGCTCCTAATAACTGTTCTGCCACACAATCACTCCCTGAGTTTCCGGAAACAATAATAGAAAACATAGTTTTATTCCAAAATTTCACTCTCTTATAAAGTACAGTCATTCTATTTATAACCGCCATAAGTTTTGCAGATATTGCATCATTATAATTGGGACATACCCAGATTATACAATCAGCCTCTTCTATCGCCGGTAGAATCTCTTTTACCATGATTCCTCCATAAAAACAGCTTTTTTCTTCACTATAATGGATACAAGTTTTATAAGAACACCCCCCGCAGTCGACCACAGTTCCATTTTCTACGTGGAGTTCCTTTATATCTTCTCTACCAAAGTTTTCTTTTACCATTCTCCAGAGCATAAGAGTATTAGAAGTCTTAAACAAGCTCGAATGCAGCACAAGTATCTTGGGTCTATTAATTAATTTTAAATTCTCCTCTGTTAATTTTTTTACTAATTTTTTAGACTGTTTTTTATAAATCTCCACAAATGGCAGGTTAAAAGCTTTTCGCCAGGTAAGAAAATTACTAAAATTATAAGTAGCTTCCACAACTGGGTGCCCAGAGAATCTGCATCCCATTTGATTAGCTAAAAAAACTATCCTTTGAGCCGTATTTTTAGTAAACAGTTCATTGGGACTTTGTATTATAATTACCGCCCTTGAACCTGAAAGAGAATCATTCCCTCTTTTCCTTAATTTTAAAAACATTTCAAATAAAGGAATATTAAATCCACATTTATCTAACTCTATTGCAAATATTATTTTTTTATTTTTAAGGTCGGGAAGGTCTTCAACGGTTTTGATAATTACTAATTGATAATTTTCTGTGGCTATTTTGATGATATCAGCAAAACTATTTGATATTTTTCCAGGCATAATTAAATAAATAGTTTCCATAAATAATTTCCTCTATTTATAATTTTTTATAAAATATTGCCCAGCTCTTTATAACTTGCTCTAATTTTTTCTATTAAAACGGCAGGAAGATCTAATCTCTCGATTTCAACTCCTGATTTTTGTAGTCTATTTTTCGATCCCATAAATACCCCTCCCATAAAGGTTGCGCTATAATGCCACTTACCATTGATGGTGGCAATAAGTGGAATACTTGCTGAGGATAAGGCAGGAGCCACATAAGGTTTAAAACCGGTCTTTCTTATGTCTAAATTCGCCTTTAAGGTATGATTGGTAAGTATCTCTGCTATCTTTTCATTGTATTTTTTTATACTATTGGCAATTATTAAGCCTTGGCCGTGTGGGCCAAATGCCCTACCCTCTTGATTATATTTAATATCTTCAGAAAGTTGTTTAGAATAATACACTGCCCGAGCATGCATCACCCCTAATCCATATCCCCTTATCTGTTCTGAAGCTAATCCTTTAAAATCAAACTCTCCACTTTCATCCTTATTGCTAGCCAAGAAAACGGCTTTACACAATAAATCTACCGGGTCTGAAACCACTGCAAATATTCCCTTAAACGACTTTTCCCGGGCTATTCGGGCATAATCAGCGATAATTTTAGAATTTCCTTCAAACTGTCTCATTCTCACATCTTCTTGTTCTTCTCCTAGAGGAGGAACTCCTACAGTAGCACAAAAAACAAAAAGGTCACAGTTAAAAATTTCCTTTTTATCTAAGGCATATACTTCTGGGTACATCTGGATTGTAAAGGGAGCAAATATCTGATTTGCTTCCAATTCCCATCTCTTTGTAATATTGGAATTTTTATCATATATTCCAATAGATTTAACATATCTTCCCCCCAATAATTTTAAACCAGTAAGGAGGATCCCTCCTACATCACCCAATCCCACAATGTTAATCTTCCAACGGGAAGGAAATTTATAAGTTAATACATCTTGCCAATTAGGATATTCAGTATTAAGCGAACTTACTCTTTTTTCTTTTATTCTTTCTATAAGCCATATAGGTAAATTATAGTCACCTTTTTTAGGCTTTTGCAATAAATGAATTCCTTCTTCTTTTAAAAACATAAGAGAAGGATCGGTAATGCTAAAACTTCTCCTTGATTTTAAAGGGTTTATCTGGTTCAGTATATAAATTATTTCTTTACTCTCTTTTGCTTTGCTTTCAGATATTCTACTTAATTCATTGTATTCCGATTGGGAAATTAGTACTTTATCCTTTAGTTTATAAAAAAACATTTTCATTTTTACCCCTCACCCTAACCCTCTCCCTCCAGGGGAGAGGGAATGTGCCTTATATACGATACCATCTTCTCCTACTCCTATCTCCTATTTTCTTAACTATATACTATACACTAAATACTATATACTATTTTATTCTGGCTTCTATCTTTACTGTTCCCTTTCTACCATTCCTTTGGTTCGTCTTAAAAGTTCAAGACTATTTCTTAAATAATGAGAAGGACTAAGATTTAGATTATAATCCATATCTTCCCCCTGGTCAGGATATCGGGGATAAATAATTACTTCTCCTAAATGATCAAGAGTCAATTTTCTTTGTTGAATTACTTGGTATTCATTTTCCAGAGCTTCTAATATAGTTAAAGCATTTTTAATACAAACTTCGGAGAAGTTATAAATAATTTTTCCAGAAATATTTTTAATAAATGAAGGAAAGGTATAAGGCAATATCAAGTTAATAGACCTAACCAGATTCCCTTGAGACCTAATTTTTCTCCTTAATGCATCTCCCCCGATAAAAGGATACAATTCACTTTCGTTAAACCAAAGCCTGAGATTGGGAATAAAATAGGCACATTCAATATCTCTATTTAGCATAGTAGCAATTTCTTTTCCACTTCCAGACAATGCCCCTACAATTATTTTTTTGATTTCGATATCATACTTTTTGAATAGAGGTTCTAAAGTCCTTATTCTATAGCCTTTGTGCAAATAGTCATCAATTAGGATTACAGGCATATCAAACGAACGAATCATTTTAACTTGATTTTCCAGACTCATATAATTAGGAAAGGCATCGATCTCAAAACTTTTCATATCAGAAGCAAATATTTTTTCCGTATGGAGAGATTTAGTTACAGTATTAGGTACTACCATCTTGTTTAGTATCTTTCCAAAGGGCACACACATTGACTCTCCTAAAGCTCGAAGGGTTAAAGGTTTTGTCGGAACATCATTTATCTTGCAGACTTTTTTGACAATAGTCTGATTGAGTAAATTTATATTAAATGGTAAAACAATATTCCCGGGATAAAAAGTAGTTAACGATTTTAGTAATTTCTTCCGAGATGTAATAACTGATTTTTTAATATTTAAATTTCGACTGAAAGGCTCCTTTATAATTGTCTCGGTATCCAGATTAACTATACAGGGTTTACTTATATCCACTACAAATACCGGATTATCTTTTTCGCTGAAGGATAAGCGATAAAATCCCATAAGTTCTAAGTTCTCGTTTAAAGAAGTTAAAGGATAATTGTTTAATGTATTCCTAAATATCGCATAATTGTAGTCTTTCTCTATACAAAAAGAAAGTGTTTCGGTAAGAATAACCTGTTCAAGGTTTTCAAGTTCTGATCTATTCTCCATATCACTTATCGTAAAAACACCATCAATAACTATAATACGACCAACTGCATTTTCCCGGATATACTCAGATATTAAGTTGTCCTTAAACTCTTGGAAAAGAATGTTTGAACGAACCCAATGAAATGTTGAAAAACCTAATATCATCCCATTATGGCGAACATCACGTAATAGTAGAATTCTTGGATTTAATTTATGAGTAAACTCGACCAACTTTTTAGAAACTTCATTTCGATTATATTTAGAAAATATTTTCTGGCAAAGTTCTTCTATTAAATCTGGGGTAATATTTTCAATTATCTGTACATCAATAGAGATAGTTTGTATTACACTCTTATATTGTGGTTCTCTTTGGTATAAACTATTTTCGTAAATATATTTCTGAGCTAATGGATCAATAAGTTTAGATATGTCTCTATTTTCATCAATGTTACTTCTTATTTGACTCGAACTTATTTCTTCATAACGAGGGGTAAGGTTAAGTTTTATAGTCTCTCCCCTTATTTCTTCAATAGCTTCTTGAATCCTTTTTTCTTTCTCATCGATAGTATATGAATTCCTTCTATCAAAAACAATATGAGAAAAAGTATGTATGGAATTTTTTCTCTTATTTCTTTTGTAAGCAGAAGCATTTAATATAACATCACTGCCTACTACAATATAAACCTCAGAAAATGGGAAATTCTCTCTCAAAGTCTCTAAATCGGTTAGATTGGCAAGATTAACGGCTAAATCTTCAGGATATAAATATACATTAAGTTCATCAGCAATAGAAATATTTATTATATTCTTTCTGAAGAGGTGTGGCTGGGTCCTTTTAGACCAAGAAAATTCATCAACTGCTAAGTATATTTCAAATCCAAGTGTTTCTATTGCTTTTATAATCTCTTTATGGCTTAAGGAAAATGGGTCAAAAGCACCTGGAAAGAAAGCTATTTTGTCTGGGGTTTCAAGGTTTATACTCCCCTTGAAGAAACTATAATCAGAGATAAATTTATACATATAATTTAGTCCGGTACAATTTATTAAAAACATCAAACCTTCTTTATTTACAGGAGCTAACAGAGTAAGAATTTTTTTGGCAATAAGTTGAAATATGTGGTTTTTTTCTTCCAAACTAAGATGTCTTGAGCCAAATATTTCCCTACCAATAACTCTAAATGCTGCCTGTTTAACCTTTAAATTATAGTGTACAAAACCATTCAAAAGAATACCTATCATCTTGCTAAGTCTGTTTTCGTATGATTTCTCTTTTTCCGAAAATCTTTCTCGGTACTTAGGATAATTAGCGATGGCTATACCAACTGTCCTAAGCAGCAATGAGCTTAATTTGGGGTCGGATTGTTTGATTTTTTCTATTAAATCATCAATAAGTTCCTCTAACTCATTGGGTGTAAGATAGAGTATTAATTGACCTAAATAGTAAGGAATATACTTAGTAAATTGATAATCTTCCATTTCTAAAGCCCGCAACAATTCAATAGCTATATCATTCCTCTGTTGAAAAGATAAGCAAGACATTAAATTTACCAGGGTCTGTCCTGCTAAATTTCTAATATCCTCTATGCCGCTAACTTTCAAAATATTACAAAAATGTAAAGCGGTATAGATTTCTTCCTGTTTGCTCTTTAAGGTGTGTTCTAATAAAAGTTCTATCTGAATTTTTTTAATTATTCCACTAGTTGAAGTTTTAAGATTGCTTAAAAATATATACTGTATCTTTTCTATATCTCTTCGATAAAATTCGATATATTTTTTTACAATGCTTTCATCCAAACCTAATAATTCAACTATCTTCATATTTAAATAATTTTCAGCGGGGAACACTGAGGCAGATATATTGTGAGTAAATATTTTTTTTAAGTTATCTATAAATTTAGATTTTTTATCAATTTGGGATATTAAATCATATACCACCTCTAAAGCAGTAAGCCTAAGATTTTGATTCTCTTTTTTTAACATTTTTATAATATAATCAAATAATTCCTTTACAGATTTTTCATCTGAACATATAGATATATGCCTGGCAGTTTTTATTAAACACAATTGAATATCTTCATTAGTATACAGGTCTTTTTTATAGTGTTTCAGAACAATTTTTCTATAATTGCTTACCTGATTATTACGACAGTTAGAAAAAAGAGAAGAAATCATGTTTTCCGTGCTATTAATAATTCGAGATTGATGAAGAGCAAGCTTTTTATGATCTGGCTGTAAAAAATATTTTAAATATCTTTCTAATAAATTAAAACTGGTAATAGTTAGTGCTTTAAGACTAACGTTCCGAGGAATTTCCTTGCGGTAATCTTCGCCAAAACTTGCGATTAATAAACCGATAAGTTTTGCACTTCTCCTTCTTATTTCATCTTCCGGATGAGTTAATTGTTCATATAAATATCTCAAGGTAATCATCTTTTGTTTTTGAGTCAAGTAGGTGGAATATTCATTAAATATTTGTAAATATTCCCGTAGATTGTTCCAATCTTTTTCACTTCGGGCCAATTCTAAAAGTGAATTAAGAGAAGATTCATCTCGAAGTTCGTGCATCAAGTTTATATTATGTTCTATAGAAAGAAATTTTATATTTTGGATAACTTCTTGGCTATGCATTAGAGAATAATAAGGATTTCTATCCTTTTTAGATGGACATATCTCCTCATTTTCTAAATTCACATTTACCCCTAAATTTATCATATAATCTTCAAAGTCTTTTAATTTCTCATAAACTCGGCAATATCTTTTTCTTTTTTTCTCATTAATATTATCCAGTTTGTCTAAAATTATTTGAAAAGAATCTTTTAGACTAAAAATTCTCATCTCCTCTTTAGTGCCATTATTCGCATTTTTAACCCGAAAATCAGAATAAATTAATATAAGTGATTCCAGGGGTAAATTTTCCAATTCTAAATCCCAAACAGAATGGTTAACCGCAACGTGTCCAATATAAAAGATATTATGTTTTTTAAACCACATATCAGTATAATAATAATGTAAATAGGGAGTTCTTTCTGTCTCAACATCTTTGCATCCATATTTTCCAATATCATGTCCTGCTGCTGCTCCCGAAATCCTACCCAAATCAACGGGAAGACCCAGATTATATAACTGCCTGCCGATAAACAAAGCAATCCAATTGACACCACATATATGGTCAAGGGTATTGTAGTTTAAAATTTCCTGGCTTAATTTCATCATCTCATAAATGTATTCATCATTAAATGCTTTCAAAAATCTTTTATGCTCAGCAGGATTTTCTAATTTGTTTTTTTCTTCAGAACTTAAAAAATTAAGAGGGTATTTGCTTTGGAAAATAGAATAATCAGATGACTTCTGAAACTCTGAAATCACTCTCAAAAATTCTAAATAGAGCAAGAAAGTCTTTCGGCAATTATCGGAGATATCCTTAACAGATAGATCTACTGCTTCCGGGAAAGATTTTGATAGTGCAAACTGATACACCTGGTAAAGCCAATTAGCAGGATTATGTTCTTTATCTAAATCAACAAGCATCTCCTGACATAAAGAATATACTGCTTTACAACTATAATCTTTATTTTCTACTATGGATAATAATCTATTCGAAAATAAAGGGCTTTCAATATATTTTTTAACAAATTCTTTCTCCAAGGAAATATTATCTAATATCTCTGGATTCAAAATCTTTTTAGATATTTTTTTAGATAATTCTTTAACAACAGTTTTATTCATTAGAAGATACCTTACCTTCTTTATACATAAAAAAAATCGATAATTTTGTGGATATAATATCTTTCTAATCCTTATTATAACTGAAAACTGCTGAATTTTACAATTAAATCATATTATCTATTATGAATAGATAAAGATGTTTTTGTGGTTTATTGCGGAAGAGCGAAAATAGAAAGGCTTTAAATTTTAAAAATAATAAGGGGCACGATTAGATTAGATTATGTCGTACCCCTATTGTATTTATTATATTTATTGTATGATAATTATTTTGCCTATTCCACTCTCAATATAGTCTTCTTTATATTCTTCTCTAAATAATTCTCGACAGCGATCTCCCGAACAGTGGGAAGGAGCAACCTTTTGAACACCTATTTCCTTAAATCCTTTTATAATATTTCTTAATCCTAAATCAGAAACTCCGGATAAATGAAAACCACCCATAACTAAATAGATATTTTTATCTGGCAATATTTGGTTAGCCCTTTTAGCAATATTTACCACCCCTGGATGAGCACAGCCAGTAATAATTACTAAGCCTTTCTTAGTATTTAAAACTAAGGACTGTTCTTTTATCCAGGTCCCCATCTCACCAGTAGTATATATATTGTCAGAGATTTGCACAGATCCTTTTACATCTTGATATTCTGCTCCATGAGATTTTATCTCTCTTCTTATCGAATTGGGGAAAGAAGAAGGGATATAAACTTTTACATCTCCATTCTTCGCTAAAAATCCTGCTAGTCCTCCCACATGGTCTCCATGAATATGAGAAATAACCACTATATTTATATCTTTAGGATCTATTTTCATCTTTTCCATATTGGAAAGTAAAATAGAACTATTTCCTCCAGTATCAAAAAGAATATTTATGGTAGGTGTCTTGATTACACAACCAAACCCCCAGCTGGTAGTTAAATTAGGATCAACTCGATAATTGTCATAAATTACTATTATGGAAATATTTCCTTCAATGGGAAAAGTTGTTGTTTCCTCATTTTGGGACTGACAAGAACATTCTATTGACATTGCTATAAGAGCTAATCCAATTAGTAACCAGAAAGAAAGAAAAATCTTATTCATACGTTATAACCTTCTTTTTAATAGTTGTAATTCTATTTAATTGCTCATATTTTGATTTAATTTAAACTCTCTACCATAAATCATTTATTGAGCTAGTACATTAACCATTATCTATACTTAATTTATGCTCTGCATTAAATTAAAAAACTTAACAAGTTTTGATATAATCCGCCAAAATACATCTAATCGATAACCTTATCAAATTGTTCCACCGTTATTGCTGGAACACTATTAAATGAAATCCCAGTTAATTTATTCAAGGCTACTGAAGATTTTATCACGTCATCTACACTAGGAAAATTTACAATAAAAAGCAAATCATTTTCTCCTAATAGGGCATATTGAGAGACTATTTCTCCACCATTTTTTTCAATAAGGTTATTAGCCTCTACTGTACGTGCAGCACTCATTCCCTTTATAGCTTCTGACGAATATTTTCCAAACATTAAAAATGTTGTCATCGGTATCCCCCCTTTTCAAGAACTCCGCTTATTTAATAAATTTACAATTTAAAAATAATAAGCTAAAATCCATAATCTAAGATAACAGAATATTGTACTAGCTCAATAAATTTTCAATTTTTCAAACCAAAGAGAAATTTCTCTCTTCGCCTCCTCAACTGTTTCCGAGGCATGAACCAAATTTTGTAAGGCTCGTCTTTCTTTTGTGGAAAGGTCAGGTGAATCTATCGAAAAATCACCCCGTATCGATCCTAATTCCGCAAAAAGAGGAACCGTATTCCCCACTATTTTTCTTACAACTTCAATAGCATGATTTCCACTTAGGACAAGGGCAACTACTGGTCCTGAAGTTAGATGTTGAATCAGCCATTTTCTGACCAGTTTACCAACTTCCAGGGCGTCATCGGTACCTAAATCCTCTGCAATATTTAAATTATATTTTTTATAGGTATCTACAGCCTTTTTACCCATAGATCTAATCCAGTTTTTATTATCAGGATATTGTTTTTCAACAATTTCAGGAGTAGCATTTACTATTTTCATTTCTTCCAACCTTAGCCCTACTTTTTCAAACCTCGAAATGATTTCCCCAACCAGGCCTCTTTTAAATGCGTCAGGTTTTATTAAAACCAATGTTCTTTCCATTCTTCAATTCACCTCTAAATTCTTTTCCTTATTCCTTTCATTATCCAAAAGCTAGCCTATCTAAAAATCAAAAGCTGATTATTTTCTTTTAAAAATTATGTATAATTTATAATTCAATAACATCTTTCAAAAATCCTTCTTTTTATATTAAAAAATAAAAAAACCCTTCAGCTTGATTGTCAAAAGGCGGGTTATTTTCTTGGCTTCCCTCCTTTTAATATCAATAATTCACAAAATATTTAAGGGTGAAGTTAATGAAAGTATGGGTAATGAATGCCGGCCAGAACGATTTTCCCCGATAGGCAATATATCCGAACCATAATCCCATCGGAATACACATCAGTATTTCTATTTCAGGTTTCCCAATATGAAGAAGCACAAAGGGAACCATCTGTATTAGTATGCTTCCTTCTTTAAATCTTTCCTTAAGTCCGAACAGAAGAAAACCGCGAAGTAGAAATTCCCAGGCAAAAAGAAGCGGAACCATTTGAGTAAAGAAATTGTAGTAATCAAAAGGTTTAGTATAATACTGACCTACTGAAGAAAAAAGAGAACCGATATATAAAACCGGGATAGCGATAAGAACTGTTATGGCTACATAAAAACCCCATAATTTGTAATTCCCGAGCCTGAGTCCAAAATCAAGAGGATTCTTTCTCAAGATAATTAAAATGGTAAAAATCGGAAGGATTGTATAATATATCAGGTAGCTCACTACCAAGGATGATCCTATCGGTCTACACCATGCAAGAACGAGGAAAAGTGTTGACGCACACAGGACAACTGCTTCCCTATAATTATTTTTAAAAAAGGAATATATCTCGCCTAATTCTTGCTTAAAGAGATTAATCATAATGCCTCCTAACCCGGATAAGCCTATATTAATTTATATATACGATAAACTTTTCAAAAAATCCTTCTTTTTATCAAAATAAAAAAGCCCTTCAGCAAAATTGCCAAAGGGCTGATTATATTCTTGGCTCCCCGGGTAGGATTCGAACCTACAACCCTCCGGTTAACAGCCGGATGCTCCACCGTTGAGCTACCGAGGAAGGTCACAAATAATTATACCCAAAAACCCTATCCGAGTCAATGACTTTTATAGAATGAAAAATTATATTTTCAAAAGTTTTTTTAAATTTACAATTAAGAAATATCAATTAGTTTGTGTTTATAATTCTATTGAATAGCCTATAACTTAGTTACTCTAAATAATCTCTTAACTTTTTACTTCTAGTTGGATATCTCAATTTCCTTAGTGCCTTCGCTTCAATCTGACGAATCCTTTCTCTGGTTACTCCAAACTCTTTACCCACTTCCTCTAAAGTATGAGGATGACCAGTGGCAATTCCAAATCTTAATTCTAATACTCTTTTCTCACGATAGGTTAAAGTACTTAATACTTCATTTAATTGCTCTTTTAAAAGACTATGAGAAGCAACTTTAGGAGGAGCAGGTGAATCCTTATCCTCTATAAAATCTCCTAAATGGCTGTCTTCTTCTTTTCCTATTGGAGTCTCTAAAGAAACAGGTTCCTGGGCAGTCTTCAATATTTCTCTCACTTTATCTTCAGTGATTTCCATTCGTTTGGCTATTTCACTAATAGTGGGTTCTCGTCCTAATTCCTGTAAGAGGTGACGTGATACTCGTATTAATTTGTTAATAGTTTCTACCATATGAACAGGTACTCGAATTGTTCTTGCTTGATCGGCTATAGCTCTGGTAATTGCTTGTCTTATCCACCAGGTAGCATAAGTACTGAATTTATATCCCTTTTTGTAATCGAATTTTTCTACAGCTCTTATTAAACCCATATTACCTTCCTGGATAAGATCTAAAAATAACATTCCTCTTCCCACATATCGCTTAGCGATGCTTACTACTAATCTTAAATTTGCTTTTACTAACCTCTTCTTAGCTTTATGATCTCCTCCTTGCATCTTCTTAGCTAATTCTACTTCTTCAACAGCTTTTAAGAGTTTTATCTGCCCTATTTCCTTTAAATACATTTTTACCGGATCATCTAATTCTAATTGTTTAGCTAATTCCACACCTAATTCTAAGTCCTTTTTAGGCGTAGAGGTTAATTTGTTTTTATTTTCAACAGCTTTCTCCTTGATCAACAAATTCCCCTCTTCATCAGTTTCAACTATATCAACCCCAGATTCACTCAAGATATCATACAGGTCTTCTACTTTATTTACATCTACAATATCTTCTGCTAAAAATTTTTCTATTTCCCCGTAAGTTATGTAACCTTGTTCTTTTCCTTCTTTAATTAATTCTTCAATTATTTTCTTTTTTCCCATTTATTCCCAAGCCTTCCTTTTTTAAAGTAAAATTATTTATTTAACCAATAAATTGAAATTTAACAAAAAATATTAATTCATATTTCGAGTTTTTAGTTGTTGAGCAATTTCCCCTAATTCTTTCAAATCATTTTCTTCTATCTTTTCAGATTTTTTTATCTTTTCATCAAGTATTTTTGCTTTTTTCTCAAGATTTTTTTTCTCTTGAACTAACTTAAAATTATTTACAGTGTTTATGTACCCGGTAATTACTTTTTCATCAAAAGTAATTACTTCTTCCATTAAAATCCTGGAAATTAACTTTGCTGCCTTATCATTGTCTAAACAATCAATAACTTTTTGAGAATTTATTTCTTTGTCATCTTTTAAAAGTCTTTCAATGGTTGATACAATTTCCCGATGTAATAAGACCGTAAAATCTTCCACTTTCAGACTTTTTAACACATTCTGAGCAATTTTTTTATCTTCTAACATACAACCAATAAGAATTTTTTCAGCAGTAACATTTCCTGGCTCAGAATGCGGCTTAATAACACTATGGGCAAATTCCTTAGACCCTCTTTTATATTTTTTTAATTCAATCAAGATTGCTTCTTCAGATAATTTTAGCTCTTCAGATATTTTTTTAATCTGGGCTCTCAGCTCAACCTCATTATCTATTACATTTAAAGTAGGTAAAATTTCTTTAATAATTTTTACTTTTCCCTCTATAGTATTGATACTATGTCTTGCATATAAAAGCTTTAATTTATAATTCATTAAGGATAGGGAGCTATCAATTAAAGATTGAAAAGCCTTGTTTCCTTTTTTAATTAAAAAATCTGCTGGATCATTACCCTGAGGTAAGGCTATAACTTTAATCTCAAGACCGGCTTTTATAAGCAAATCGAGACTTCTAAGAGTGGCCATATTACCAGCTGAATCTGCATCATAAGCGATTATAACTGTATCTGTAAATCGCTTTATCAATTCTATCTGTTTTGTAGTCAAAGCTGTCCCCAGAGAAGCTACTCCATTATTGAATCCATATTGTTGGACAATTAAAATATCAGTATAGCCTTCTACAACGATTACCCTATTCTTTTTTCGAATATCTTCCTTGGCAAAATTTAAACTATATAAATTGCTTCCTTTGTTATAAATCAGTGTTTCGGGTGAGTTTATATATTTAGGCAAGGAATCATCTAAAACCCTGCCTCCAAAACCTATTATCTTTCCCTGTACGTTAAAGATGGGGAAAATTATCCTATCTCTAAAATAATCGATATATTTTCCTTCTATTTTGCTCTTTTTTATTAGTCCGGCCTTGATTAGTTCTTCGTAAGAATACCCTTTTTTCTTCAAAAAGTTAGTTAATACATCCCATTTATCAGGAGCATAACCTAATCTATACTTTTCGACAGTTTTATCATTAATCCCTCTTTTTTTAAGATAATTAATTATTTTTTTTCCTCGGGGAGCCCGAAATAAATATTCTCGAAAATAATTAGCCGTCAGGCTGTTTAATTTATACATCCGCTCTTTTTGCCTATAGAGAAGGTTCTCTTTCTTTTCATCTGCGGGTAGAATTACACCCGCTTTTTTAGCCAGCATCTTTACTGATTCAAAAAAATCAACCTTCTCAAACTTCATGACAAAATTAAAAACATTACCCCCTTCACCACATCCAAAACAATGAAACAACTGCTTTTCAGTGCTAATCATAAAAGATGGAGTCTTCTCCTCATGAAAAGGACATAGTGCCTTAAATCCCTTTCCTGCAGGTTTTAAAGGAACATATTCCGAGATAATATCTACAATATCGCAACGATTTCTAATTTCTTCCAATAGCTCAGATGAAAACCTCAATCACCATTCTCCTTTATATAATTATCTTGTCAAATTAATAAAATTTTACTTTTTCTGAAAAATTATTAAATTTAACCTTGTATTAATATATTCTACAAAAATTTTAATTTCCCTCTTTTTTATAAAATATTTTTTAAAAAAATACTAGTTGATTATAATCAATATAAATCAACTAGTTTAAGATAATCTATTTTTCTTTTTATTAAAAATCAGTAAAAAAATCAGAAATTTAACTGTAAATTTTCTTCTCTTGAAACTTTTTCTTTCTGTTTGACTTTTCCATACCTTCCCCCACCACCTGGACTTAATCTTAAAAGTCCCTTTCGGGCTGAAATTATATCTTGGGCAATTTCAAATCCTACTACCTGACTGATTTCCTGATAAGAAGCCTTATGTAATATATTCATTTCGGTACCAAAATAGCTAAATAATTTATCTAAAGTCTTTTTTCCTACTCCGGGTACAAATTCTAAAGGAACCTGGTGGAAATAAGACGGTCGATGAGGAGGGGGAAAAGATTGTTGATAATCTGCAATTTCTACAATCCGATCAAAAACACCCTTTACTATTTTATCATTTCCGCATTTTTCACACTTATAAACTGGGGGCTTACTGGCAGTGGTATAATTACAGATTTCGCAAAAGGTTCGGTGGTATTTACCTAACTTTGGGTCAAGTCCATAATTAGCAGTAATTTTTCTTCCACCTTTTCTCTGTAAGGCTAAAAGCATTTCCTTAAAATTAGCCCCCTCCAGTTCTATTATATTATATTCCCGCCCAATTTTAGGTAGGGAATGAGCATCCGAATTAGTTAAAAAGGTATATTGAGCCAGCTCTTTCAACCTATCGGCAATCTCGGTATCTGCACTTAATCCCAATTCTATAGCTGGAATCTTCTTTAAAGTAGATCTACTAAACATCTCTCCCAATCTTTTTACACAATTACCATAAATACTTTTATGGGGAGTAAAGGCATGAGCAGGAATTAAGATTCCCCCAATCTGGTTTATAATTTTAAAAGCTTCCTGGGCACTAATTTTACAATTTTGACTACTTAAACTTACATTGGTAACTAAAGAAGATAGAGCTTTACTAAATTCCTTTATATCTTCAAAATAGGGGAAATAAGCTATCTGATGCGAAGATCCACCATCTTCTTCTCTCGTTTCAATCTCTGCTCCTAAAATGATTGTTACTTTATCCTGATAAATTAGACCTCCCTCTTTTAAAGGTTGCATTTCTCCACTATTAATTAATTGGGATATGTCATCAATAACTTCGGGTGAAGCACAATCTACGATACCTACCAGGTCAATTCCCTTTCTGTATTTACATTCCCAGGCAATGTTTGCAAAAGTTAGATCCCGGGAGGCAGTTATCTTTATCGGGGCTCCGCTATTGCTTCTACCAATATGTACGTGTAAATCCATAAAATATTTTTTCATGTTTGACTATAGCCTCATTTTTATTGTATTGTGTGATATTTAGTATTATGCATTGTGTATAGTATAGCGTATAGGTGACAGGCGAGACGCCTATCCTACGTTTACTTATTAGGGGCAGACACAAGGTCTGCCCCTACATCTAAGTTCTCCTGAATTTTTCCTTCTTCTTTACTATATACTATATAATAAATAATATATACTCGTTTCTTAACGCGATACGCGATGCGCAATACTCGATACGAGATACAATATTCCTATAATAGTCTTGGCATCTTTAATAATATTTTCTTTCACTAATCTTAGTGCTTTGTCTATACCAATCAGTTTAACTTTAATAAATTCATCAGCATCTTCATTTTTATTCTTTTTTTCCAAATCCTCTGCTAAAAAGAGGGTAAGTCTTTCATTGCAAAAACCTGGAGTGGAGAAAAAAGTTATTAGCTTTTTAATCTTTCGAGGGTAATAACCGGTCTCTTCCTCTAATTCTCTTCGGGCACAGTTTTTTAGATCTTCTCCTGGCTCAACTGTCCCTGCGGGTAGCTCCCACAAAACTTCCTCTGCCGGTTTTCTGAATTGTCTAATCATTACTATCTCTTTTTCATTAGTTAAGGCTAAAATGACCACTGCCCCAGGATGTTCAACTATTTCTCTGGTAGTCTCTCGCCCATCGGGAAGATTTACTCTATCCTGACGAAGATTAATAACTCTTCCTCGATAAATAAAAGTGGAAGATAAAGTATTTTCTTGAAAAGAGTCTTCTTTATTCATTCAAGTTTTCTCCTAAAGCTACAGTTTTTATAATAGATAGAATATGCTCTGTTGTATTCTTTAATTCTTCAACAAGGATATACTCTTCGGTAGTATGAACTTTTTCCATGCCCACTGCCAAAACAACCGAAGGAATACCTTTTTTGTTAAATATGTTGGCATCACTCCCTCCACCGCTGGGAAGCAACAATGGCTTTAATCCAATATCTTTTGCTGCCTTCACTGCTGTCTTAACTACCTGATCATGAGGAGATAAATTATAGCAACAATAGCACCTGTTTATCTTTACCTCTGCTTTTGCTTTAAATTCCCGAGCTGTATCTTCTGTTATCTTTTTTAATTGCTCAGTATACTTCTCTAATTTTTTCTCATTTCTACTTCTCACTTCTCCTTTTAATCTCACCTCATCAGGAACAATATTGGTAGCTCTGCCGCCGGAAATAATTCCAATATTAGCAGTGGTCTCTTCATCGATCCTGCCTAACTTCATACGAGAAAGGGCAACTCCTGCAACTTGAATAGCATTAATTCCTTCTTCGGGATTTGCACCGGCATGAGCAGATTTTCCATAAATAATAAATTCGAGGGAATTCTGGGAAGGGGCTGTAGTAATAATCTGTCCCACCTGCCCCCCCGTATCTAGAACAAAACCCACTTGGGAATTTAAATGAGAAATATCTAAATTTTTCGCTCCTAATAAGCCTACCTCTTCACAAATACTAAATACAATCTCTATATCACCACAAGGTATATTATTTTTCTTAATAAGATGAAGAGCCTCTAATAATGCAGCTATTCCCGCCTTATCATCTGCTCCTAAAATTGTTTTTCCTGTACTTACTATCTTTTCTCCCTTTAGAAGAGGATTAATATTTTTTCCTGGTACAACTGTATCCATATGAGCAGCAAACATAATAGGAGTAGTCTTTTTAATACTGCCCTTTAATTTTGCTATTATATTTCCAGTATTAGCTTTTATCTTTTCGCCTGCTTGATCAACTATAACTTCTAATCCTAAATCTTCTAATTTTTCTATTAAAAAGTCAGCCAAATCCCTCTCTTCTCTGGATACACTGTCTATTCTGACTAATTCCATAAAACATTCTACCAATCTCTTTTGATTAATCATCAATAATCCTCCCTATAAATAAATCGTATCTAGTAAAATAATAAAAATAGCTATTCATTTTATTTGTATTTTATCACAGATTGAATAGCTAATTAACATCGCCCAGGCACTATAAAACTATTTCTATCACTCTTTAGCCAATTCTGTCCCTTGCTTTAAAGCCTCTTTGTTTAAATTTATTAAATGTTGATTACGTCCAGCCAGAGCCTTTTCTAAAGCTTTAAATATAGTATCCAGCTTTACCACTCCTGATTTTTTAACATAAGCACCCAAAACTACCATATTGGCTACTTTTAAATTTCCCAATTCATTAGCTACATCATTTGCTGGAACTCTAACTATGGAAAGATCATTTCTGCTTACTTTCTGATCTATTAAAGAATCATTTAATATGATTAATCCTTCTTTCTTTACATTTTGTTCAAATTTATCTAAAGAAGGTTTATTCATAACAATAATTGATTTAGGATAAGGTACAACCGGAGAAGCAATTTCCTCTGAAGAAATTATTACTGTACAATTAGCTGTACCTCCCCTCATCTCCGGACCATAAGAAGGCATCCAGGCAACATTTTTTCCTTCTAACATACCAGCATAAGCTAATAATCTACCTATTAACATTATTCCCTGTCCACCAAATCCGGCAATAATAACTTCTTCAAACATCTATGCCACCTCCTCAGGAGTTCTAAATTCGCCTAAAGGGTAATAAGGAATCATATTTTCTTCCAACCATTTAGAAGCTTCAACCGGACTTAAACCCCAGTTAGTAGGACAGGTAGATAAAATCTCCACCATTGAGAATCCTTTACCATCCAATTGAACTTGAAATGCTTTCTTTATTGCTTTTTTAGCTTTCACTATGTAGGCAGGTTTGGTTAAAGCAACTCGAGAAATATAGGTAGCCCCTTTGATGGTGGATAACATTTCGCTCATTTTTATCGGATAACCCATAGTCTTCGGATCTCTACCATAAGGAGAGGTCTGAGTTACTTGTCCCACTAAAGTAGTAGGAGCCATCTGTCCTCCGGTCATTCCGTAGATAGCATTATTTATAAAAATAACGGTGATATTTTCACCTCTGTTAGCAGCATGTACTATCTCTGCCGTACCAATTGAGGCTAAATCTCCATCACCTTGATAGGTAAAAACAATAGAATCCGGTTTTGACCTTTTAATACCAGTGGCAATTGCCGGTGCTCTCCCATGAGCCGCACATATTACATCACAATTAAAGAATAAATAGGCAAACACGGAACAACCCACCGGACAAATTCCTATAGTTTTTTCCCTTATTCCAAATTCATCTAATACTTCGGCTACTAATCGATGAGCAGTTCCATGATGACATCCAGGACAATAAGTAAAAGGAACGTCAGTTAATGACTCTGGTCGTCCAAATACTTTCTTCATAATATCTAATACACCTCCAAAATACTATAAAAATGATTAGCTAAATTTTTACAAATATTTCTTTACTTCTTCTAAAATCTCTACCGGAGAAGGAATAACTCCACCAGTTCGGCCATAGAAATTGACTTCTGCCTTTCCACTTACTGCTAATTTAACATCTTCTATCATCTGACCTAAACTCATTTCAACCACTAAAAATTTATTTATCTTACTAGCAGTCTCAGCAATTATCTTTTCCGGGAAAGGGAATAAAGTAATCGGTCTGATTAATCCAATATTAATCCCCTCTTTTTTTGCGTTATTAATTACAGTTTTTACAATTCGAGCAACTGTTCCATAAGCAACTATTACTAAATCTGCATTTTCTATATTTACAGCTTCGTATCTAACTTCTTTTTCTTTAATTCTTTTATATTTTTCATCGAGAACTTTATTTAATTTTTCTAAAACACGAGGGTCTAAATCAAAGGGAACAATATAACGGTGTTTTCTCCCTTTGCATCCAGTAAGAGTCCAGCCACTTTTATCTGGTAAATTAACTTTAGGTCTTTCTTTAAATTCTACTGCTTCCATCATCTGACCTAAAAGTCCATCTCCTAATATCATTGCCGGGTTACGATATTTGTCAGCCAGATCAAAGGCATCCATAGTTAAATCAACTAATTCTTGTACTGAAGAAGGAGCAAAGACAATTAAATGGTAATCACCATGTCCTCCTCCTTTGGTTGCCTGAAAGTAATCACCTTGAGCTGGCTGAATACTTCCCAACCCAGGGCCTCCTCTTTGAATATTAACTATCACACAAGGTAATTCAGAGCAGGCAATATAGGAAATTCCCTCTTGCTTTAAGCTTATCCCCGGGCCTGAAGAAGAGGTCATAGCTCTCACCCCGGTGGCGATGGCTCCGTAAACCATATTTATTGCCGCTATTTCACTTTCAGCCTGCACAAATGCAGCATCTTTCATTTTTAATAATCTCTTTGCCATATAAGCAGTTATCTCACTTTGAGGGGTAATTGGATAACCAAAATAAAATCGACAACCAGCGCGGATTGCCGCTTCTCCAATAGCCTCATTTCCTTTCATTAATATTTTTTCTCCCATTTTCCAGCCTCCTTGATAAAATTTAACTTTAAATTTTATAATAATTTACCTTGATAAAAACTTATTTAAATACTTCAATGGAAATATCCGGGCAAATCATTGCACAAAAAGCACAACCAGTACATTCCTCCGGTTTAATCTGTTTAGCCGGGTGATAGCCTTTTTTATTAAATTGTTCAGACATAACCAAAATGTGCTTAGGACAAGCTGTAATACATAGTTCACACCCTTTACATCTTTCTTCATCTATAATAATCTTTGCCATGCTATTTGTTCTTTCCTCCTTTTTAAAATTAATTCCATGGTAAACTCATAAAACGTTTTATATAAAATACTGGTTCTTCGAAGTTTTCTTGCTTAATTTTTTGAGAAAACCGCTCATCTATGCAGATAAACTTAATAGGTAAATTTAATTTTTGAGCTACCTGTTTTATTAAAATGTGGCCTTGTCTAATTACTTTTTCATCTGTTTGCCTGCTTAAGTTAGGATTACTCACAATTCCGCTAATCTTTAATCGAGATGAATTTTCTATTTCTTGAGCCATTTGCTGAATTTGATGCACATCTTGAGTAAAAGGTCGATAAGAATTTACTACCATTAACATTTCATAATTTAAATCCTCGATAAAAGATTTAAAGTTACCTAAAACAACTGTACCTATATCATCTCCACCTACATCAAGAATCAAATGATAATCTGAATCCTGGATTAAACCTTTTATTTCGGGAGAAATTAGGGGTAAATCGGCATAAGCCAACTTCCCTTCAGGGGAAATCACTTTTATACCTTTAAGATTTAAAGCCTTTTTTGCTTCTCGAGTTCTAAAATAAGGATTAACAATATCTAAATCTACAATAGCAACCTGAGCATGGCTTTTCCTACAATATATTGAATAATTAATAGCAATCTCGGTCTTTCCACTTCCAAAACTTCCTACAAATATCTTTATCCGCTTACTCAATATATTCAATATATTTTTTCCACCTCTTCTCCTTTCAAAACCCTTAAAGCTCCTTCACACAAAGCCAGCATCTCTTCTTCACCTGGATACACCATAACTAAAGATAGAAAGCTTACTCTATCTCTTATCATATTAATAAATTCATTGGCATAGGCTATTCCCCCGGTCAGGATAATCGCATCTATTTGACCCTTTAAGACTGTGGTGGCTGCTCCGATCTCTTTAGCTACTTGATAAGCCATAGCCTCTAAAATTAATTTTGCCTTTTTATCCCCCTGTCCAATTATCTTTACTACTTCTCTAACATCATTAGTATTTAAATAAGCCACTAATCCACCTTTACCTTTTATCTTTTTCATAATCTCATTTTTGGTAAATTTACCGGAAAAACAAAGCTCTACCAGGGCACCTACGGGCACTCCGCCGCTTCTTTCCGGAGTAAAAGGTCCTTCTCCATTAAGAGCATTATTGACATCAATAACATTTCCTTTACAATGAACTCCTACCGAAATTCCTCCACCTAAATGGGCTATAATAAAATTTACTTTCTCATAATCTTTACCTAAATCTAATGCTGCTTTTCGCGCAACTGCTTTCTGATTTAAGGCATGGAGTATGCTAATTCGCGGAATCTCCGGCATACCTGAAATCCTGGCAACAGGTTTCATCTCATCAATTACTACCGGATCAACTATGTAAGAAGGAATGGATAGCTTCTCGGCAATTCCATGGGCAAGTAATCCTCCTAAATTAGAGGCATGTTCTCCGCTTACTCCCTTACAGAGATCCTCTAACATTTTATCGTTCACTCGGTAAGTACCGCTAGCAATAGGTTTTAATAATCCTCCCCTACCCACTACCGCATCGAGAACAGAATGGTCAATCCCTTTTTCTTTTAAAAAACTTAAAATTATATCTAGTCGAAATTCATATTGGTCAATAATCTTATGAAAAACGGATAATTCCTCACTACTATGCTCGATCTTTTTATCAAATAGTAATTGTTTATTAGAAAATAATGCTACTTTAGTGGAAGTAGAACCAGGATTTATCACTAATATTTTATAATCTTTGGCCATAAAAATATCACCTCTCTTAGATCACCTAATCTTATTTATTTTCAGTCATCTCACTCACTAATACTCCCAGGGCGATAGAATATAATTTTGACTGAGCACTATCTGAACGAGAAACTAATACTACCGGAGCCTTTGCCCCTAAAAGTAATCCTGCTGGTACTGCTTTAGCCAAATAAACCAAACCTTTGGCAAAGATATTTCCTGATTCGATATTTGGTACCAATACAATATCTACTTCTCCGGAAACAGGGCTTTCAACTCCCTTATGCTTTGCCGCTTCCTTGGAGATGGCATTATCAAAACCTAATGGTCCATCCACTATTCCACCAACAATTTGTCCTCTCTCGCTCATTTTAGCTAAACAG
>JAUWHZ010000003.1 GCA_030605615.1 Atribacterota bacterium
ACATATTACCTCCATCGATTAGTCAACTTCTTTTCTAAAAAGGCAAAAAATTTCTCAAAAGAAAGACACATTACTCCCAAAACTATTAGACAAACTATAATAATGTCTATACGAATAAGACTTTCGGCTTTCATCATCAGCGCGCCAATCCCCGTAGGAATAGCTACCATCTCTGCCGCTATTATCACTCGCCAGGCCATCCCTGATTCCAATTTTAATCCAGTAAAAATATTGGGTAAAGCAAGGGGAACGACCACTGTACTTAAAATTTTTAGGTCAGAAGCACCTAATATCCTGGCCACAAAGATATAATTTTTGTCCACATTTTTAATTCCGGTAACTGTATTATAAAGGATGGGGAAGAAGGAACAGATAAATATTATTGCAATAGGCAAAATTTCACCAATACCAAACCATAACATCAATAAAGGAAGCCATCCCAGGGCAGGAATAGGATAAATTAAGCTGATTATAGGATTTAATGCCTTGTTGACCAGATTATTCCACCCCATCATAATTCCGATAAATAGTCCGGCAATAGAACCCGCAGAAAAACCTATAAGGACTCGGATTAAACTACTTAGGAAATTACGTCCCAATACTCCGCTAACTGTTAAATACCAAAATTCTGTTACTACAGCAGAAAAAGGAGGAAAGAAAAAGTGACCGGGTATCAAATCTAATCGAGCAATTGTCTCCCATATTCCTAGAAATATAATAATGGGGATTATCTCCCATTTTAATTTAAAAATTTTATATCTTTTCATGGTTTTATAAAACTCAAATCCAAAATATCTTCAGCCTTAAAGCTGCTCCTAATGTAACCTAATTGAGTGACATAATCTATTGCTTCCTGAACTACTGCAGGATCAATATCAGTAGTATATTCTAACCTATTCATAGACCTTAATAAAACCTCGGGAGTAATCTCTACCCTGGTAGCTATATCGGCTATTTCCACCGGGAAAAGGCTTCCCCCGGCTTCCTGTAATTGCCGTGCCACAATCTCTGTTGCTTCTTGTGGATGTTGATTAATCCAATCGGTCGCCTTTTGTGATATCTTTACCAATTTTTCAACGACCTCAGGATGTTCTCTTATCAATTCTTCCTTAACCACCAGGACACTCCCCTGCATTTCAGGCCAGATTTCCTGACTCACCAGTAGCATTTTAAAACCAAAATCTTCGGCCATGGTCGCCCATTGTTCAGGAAGAAAGACAGCATCTAATTGCCCTGTTTTAATAGCTAAAACCTGTTTTGGAGGATTCATGCGCTGGATATTGTTTAGTATCTTCTTCTCATCTAAATTATATCTATCTATCGTTTTGTGGAGAAGCACATCTACTGCACCTCCTTCCCTAACACATCCAAGGCGAATTCCTGGTTTTTCTAAATCCTTAACACTTTTTATTTTCTCAGGATTAACCACCAAGCCATAACCATATTTATGGGTCCCTGCAACTATCTTTATCGGAACTTTGGCATTAGCGTAGACATTTATAGCTGGTACCAGGCAAATATAGGCCACTTGAATATCCCCCCGGGCTAAAGCAGAAGCCAAAGCCATACCGGTTACGTAGCTCTCATAGGAAGTAAAGTTTAAACCTTCCTCCTCAAACCAGCCTTTATCCTGACTTATATAAGCACAGGCGGCATGGTCCATAAACTCCACCGCCATACCAATAGATATTTCTTTCTCCGGAGCACACTTCCCAAAAGAAGTAAAAATCAAAATTCCCAAGATTAGTAGTAATATAAATAATTTTTTCTTCATATTTTAACCCTTTTAATTTTATCTACTGTCCCCTCATCCCGTAGGACAGGCGAGACGCCTGTTCTACAAGGTGGATGACATTGGCATCTTTTATTTTTTTTGGGAAATAATCATTCAAGTATTTAGTAATTATCTTTCTGAATAGTAAGTAACTTTACTCCCCTACCGTGAATTTGTTTAAAGACTACTCCTTCTGAAATAAGGCGAAGCACTAACTCAGGGTCAGTTACTCTTGTTCCGGAAACTAAATCTACTCCGTAATCAAACCACACCGGCGAAAGAGGCGTAGTTGCTCCTAAGACCATAACTATACTTTTCTTTGGACACCAAGATAAAAGTTCTCCCATAGTACCATTGATTAAAGCAGTCCCGGTAATAGCAATAACATCAGCTTGAGGAATTACCCGTTTTGCTTCACTGGCGGGGATATCTCCACTCTGAGGTTTCCTCTCTACTACCCAAAGTTTTTTAGTTAATTTACGTAATTTATTAACGAAAGGAAAATGACCTACTACTACTACTTTTTTATTTTTTCCTTTTTCATAAAGTATTTCAGCCGCATTAATATTTTGACATTTATTTAAATCTACTTCCAAGGCAGAATTAATAGCAGCCATACCGACAGAAGCCTGTAACAAACAATCAGAATTAGCATAATCACAAAGTTCTAATATCGATTTTTCAGTCAAATTTCCTGCTTCCTTTAAAGGGGGAGGCATTGTGGGCTCATGGGTAAAAGTAGTAGAAGCTAATCCGCCATATTTACTCCATACTCCAGTCCAAAAAGGTCCTATCCGTACTTCTTTAACTAAAATATCTCGAGCACTTTTTTCTATAGTGGAAATAATATCTTCTATAATTTTCATATTTATCTATCCTCCTTCTGATTTTTTAATGACCACAAAAACAGTATTGTTCATACCCTTTAAGATAGGCAACCCCGGCAATAGTAACTCCATAAAAAATAATCGGTTTTTCAATTAATAATGAAGTGAGAGTATTATTAACTACGGTGGTACCGGTAGCTAAAACTATATCCGCCCAAGATAAAATTTCTTTTGTAAGAGAAACATCTTCTATTATTACTCCACACTTTTTTCGACCTATATTATCTGGATCTAAATCAGCAACCCTGATTTTAAAATGAGTAGATAATGCTTCTACCATCGCTGGTTGCATCCCTACAAAAGCAATACGAGGTTGACCAAAGCGCTCTTTAATATAATCTGCCAAGTGAGCAGCACACTCTCCCGGCTCTTTATCTCGGCAGTGAACTGTCTTAGAAATAAAATTTAAATGCCGTAAAACTGCATTTATGCTGGCCGTAAAAATTGCTCTTTGAAAATTGTTGGTTAGCGGCATTTCAAAGACTTCTCGTAGTGTGCCACTGTAATTTCCCGGCATATCAGTAAAGGCCTGACCTAAACTCCCTTTAAAATTTGCTTGAAGCATTACTTCTTTCCCTTTTAATAGAGGAAAATCATCCCGCTCTGGTTTTCCGATAACTTCTTGGGAGGTTAATGTCCGGGCACTTACCACTTCTACCTTTGAAGACATTAGATCCTTCTCTTTAATTAGATTAAAAAATCTCTCTTTTATATCATTATAAAAATCCATCTTCTTCTCTCTCCTTTTTATTTCACCGACAGAAAAAACATTGGGGATAACGGCAAACTTCGCAATTTAAACAAAATCCTCCTTCCCCCATCTTTATAAAGTCCTCTTTGTTTAAAACTTCTCCTATAAAAATTTGGGGCAACACCACATCTAAAATGGTAGTCCTGTAATACATAGCACAACCGGGAACTCCTAACAAAACAGTGTTCCCCAGATAAGCCATCATAAACATATTTCCTGGTTGTACCGGGGCACCATAAGTTACTACTTTAGCTCCACTCTCTCTTATCGCCCCGGGAGTTAGATCATCTGGGTCTACGGACATCCCTCCAGTCAGTATTATCAAATCAGCCCCTTGCTGTTTATAATGTAAAATTTCCTTTATGATCTCCTCTATATTATCCGGACAAAAAGTTTGACCGATATATTGGGCTTTAAAATATTCCAATTTTTTTCTTATTACCGGTCCGAATTTATCCTGAATTCTCTTTCTATATATTTCATTACCGGTAGTTATAATGGAAGCCTTTAATTCTTTGTATTTTATTATTTCAAAGACCTTCTCTTCCCCCTGGCATAATTCTTCTATCTGAATTAAATTCTCTTTCTTGGTGGCCAGGGGGATAATCCGAACACCGGCTAATTTTTGACCTCTTTCTACGATAAAATTTTGGGGAAGAGAGGCAACAGAAATATCTTCGATAGAATTTATCTTATATAAAAGTTCAGAATTAATCTTTAATAATCCTCTCTCTTTCGATTTTAAAGTAGACTTCCCTTCTTTAGGTACATCATACCCTATATTTCCTCTCGCTACTGCCCGGGCTATGCGAAGGGCGGCTTCATCTTCGTGAACCTCTCCGGCTTTCGGTTTCCATATATATATCTGTTCTTTCCCTAACTCCAATAATTTTTCTACATCTTCTTTTTGGATAATATGGCCTTTCTTAAATGCCCTTCCTTTAAATTTCCCGGGGGTAATCCGGGTAATATCGTGACACAATATCATCCCCACTGCTTTTTCAACTGGTACCTTTTTCATAATATTTTGAGTAACACCCCCACCTTAATCCTCCCCCCTCAAGGGGGAGGAAAAACGCAAAAAAATTATTCTTCTTTAAATATTTTCTTATATAGTGAATTCAAACTTTGATCGGCTCTCTCGTGAAACATCTCAAACTTCATCATTATTTCTCTGGCTTGCTCAGTAAGCTGCGACCCCCCGCCACTTTCTCCTCCGACTTTTCTTTTCAAAAGATTAAAGCCTAATCTTTTTTCTAAATCTTTCATTAAATTCCAAGCCTGGGAATAAGACATACTTATTTCCTCTGCAGCCTGTCTTAATGAACCCGTTCTCTCTACTCGATGAAGGATATCCAGTGGTCCATCGCCAAAAACCTTGCCACCCTCGGTTTCTAACCAGATTTTATATCTTAACTTCATCATTATCACTCCTTATAGACACATTTTCTATAAAAAACTTATATTTAATAACTTTTAAATTTAGATGGCTTTATCTTATCAATGCCTCGCTCGTGAGTTTAGATTAATTTAAAAATATTTTATTGTATTAGAATATTCTTATTATTAGTTGATTTTTTAACTTTTCCAATAATTTTACTCATTATAAAACCTTTTTGATATAAAAGTTTTATGGCTTTTTCTGCTTGTTGTGGGTCAATAGAAATAAGTAATCCTCCAGAAGTCTGAGGGTCATAAAGAATAATCTCCTGCTCAAAAGTAAGAGTAGTCTTCTTTTCCGTTAAACAAGAATAAATCTTTTTATTCTTCATTGCTCCTCCTGATACCATCCCAGCATTAATATAATTATAAACTCCGTTTATCATTGGAATATCTATAATACTTATTTCTACTCCTAATTCTTTTCCGCTTAATAGTATCATTTCGCTAAGGTGACCAATCAGTCCAAAACCAGTAACATCGGTCAGGCTGTGGATATTCAATTCCAACAATTCTTTAGAAATTTTATTTAACTTAGTCATCCAAAAAATAGCCTCATTTACTACCTTTTCTTCTGCTATTTCTCCCTTAAGGGCAGTAGAAACTATTCCTACCCCCAAGGGTTTAGTTAATATAAGAGCATCTCCTTCTTCAGGGGTGTTATTATAAATTACTTTATTCGGATCAACTAATCCTACAACTGCTAATCCATACTTCGGTTCTTTATCATTTACTGAATGCCCCCCTGCCAAAAGAGCACCTGCTTCTGCAACCTTATCAGCTCCTCCCTGTAATATCATATCTAAGAGATGGTATTTCCCCTCTTCTTCCGGAAAACAGACAATATTCAATGCCATAAGGGGTCTTCCACCCATAGCAAATATGTCGCTCAAAGAATTAGTAGCAGCAATCTGCCCAAAGATGTATGGATCATTAACTATAGGAGTAATCAAATCTAAGGTGAATACAATCCCTGTCTCTTCATCTAACTTATAAACCGCCGCATCCTCATTATGTTCAAATCCAACCAGTAATCGTTTATCTTTGAATTGCTTAATTTTATTTAAAAATTTTTCAAGATCTTTAGGATTTATCTTTGCTGCACACCCGGAAGCATTGGTCATCTGCATTAATTTCTCTATCATCTATCTTTCCCCCTCCAAAATTACTTTTTTTCTTCTTACCTGGATAATCTCAGCAATGATGCTCACTGCAATTTCTTCCGGAGTTTGAGCTCCAATATCAATCCCAATGGGGGCATGAATTTTTTTAAGTTCTTGTGCTGATATTCCCCGTTCTTCTAAATGTTGAAAGACAGTTGTATTTTTCTTACGACTACCGATCATCCCTATATAGACAGCATTTGACCTGACCACCGAAGCTAAAACTTCTTCGTCTTTTAAATGTCCCCTAGTTACTACAATTATGTAAGTAGAAGGGGCTATATTAAGATGTCTCAGGGCTTTTTCTGTATCTTCAGCTATTATTTCATCTGCTTCTGGAAATCTATCCTGATTAGCAAACTCCTTTCGACTATCGATAACAGTTACCTTAAATCCCACCATCTTGGCTAATCTTGAAACATAAACTGCAATATGGCCTGCCCCAAAAATTAATACTTCTTCTTTGGGTTGCAGAATGTCTATAAAAACTTTCATATCACCACCACAAATAGCCCCTTCATCCAGGGCAGCCTTTTCTTTGGTTAAATGATAAGTTAAAAGCTTTCCTTTACCTTCCTTTAGGGCCTGTTTTACTTCTTCGATTACTTTGGCTTCTGTTATTCCGCCTCCAATTGTGCCTGATATCAAACCATCTTTATTCACTAACATCTTTGCACCTATCCCCCTTGGGGTAGAACCTTTGGTTTCGACAACAGTAACCAAAGCGATTGTTTCACCTTTATCAATTCTCTTTAATGCTTCTCTTAAAACCTCTGACATCTTCTCTCTCTCCTTTTATAAAATCCTATCTTATAATCTAATCGTTATTCTAAAATAAATATAACGGGATGTAAAAAAAATTTTCTTTATTATTTTTTATTCAAATAAGTACACATTGCCTCTAAAACTGCTCCTCCTAACGAACGAGCTTTATCAGAAACCGTAAAACAGTATTCTCTTACCCCTCGTGGATCGATATCTCCTGCCTTCATCCCCTTGGTCACCCAACTTTGCGGGTAAATTAATCCTCGTAGGACGCCAGATATTTCTGCTTTTAGAGGAACTCCTCCTACTTCTGCAATTACCTCTCCTGCCGTAACCAGATCACCTATTTTATGCAAAGGTACAATTTTACCTTCAGCCGGAGCGCGTAATAATCTTCTCTTCGATTCTCCACCTACTTCTCCGGGTACACCGGTATCTACTGCTGCCTGACCCTGATAGTAAATTCTCCCCATATTGTGTCCTCTCTTAGTTTCTACTACTGCATCAACATCTTCCCCTGCAGTAAAACCCGGACCTAATCCGATAACCAGAGGTGCTTGGTTTATTTTTGTTCCTAAATTACGCTTGGCTAAAATAGCATCTACTAAAACGGTAGGAGATAGTTTTTTAATACAACTTCCTTCAGGATCTATTAAAACTGGAACTTTCTGTAATTTAATAATATTTGCAACTTCTTCCCAGGAAGAAATCAAAACAGCCTCTACTCCCTCTACTATAGTCTTACCTTCATAAACCGCCCGGGCAAAGGAAACAGGGAGACGGATAACCGTAGGATGATCTACTTCTAAAATCATCACGGAAAACCCAGCTCGGAAAAGCCTTATCGCCACACCGGTAGCTAAATCTCCTCCACCTCGGATAATTACTAATATATTGTTCATCTTATTTAAATCTTTCCTCTTTTATGAAGAGAGTCAAAGATATCTTTTATCCTCTCGTAATCTTCTTCCCGGTCAATATCTAATAATATGGATTCGTCTGATATTTTAAACCTTTTTATTCTCTCAGGATGAGCTTTAATTAAAACTCTCCCTCCCACGTCACCGGAAATTTTCATCAACTCATCTTTCCAATAACCATCAAAAAACACAGGATTCCCTTGCTTGTCTTTATAAAAAGGAACTACTATCTCTTTTTTGCCCGGAGTAAAAGCAAGAATCATCTTATATAATATAGAAGGATTAATTAAGGGTTGGTCACCCAAAATCACAAAAAATCCTTCTGACTCCTCAGAAGGAATCTGAAGCAGTGCTTTTCGAATTGAACTGCTCATTCCAGATTTATATTTGGGGTTAAGCACAATTTCCGCTCCCCATTTCTCGCCTGTCTTAATAATTTCTTTATCTTCGGGGCGAACCACTAAAAAATATTTATCTAAGGGAGTTAACTTTGCTGCTTGCAACACCCATTCTATCAGTTTCTTATCACCCAAAGGAAGAGTTAATTTTACTTTCCCCATCCTTTTGCCTTCCCCTGCCGCTAAAATTATTCCGTAAATCATAATGTTTTTTCCTCTTTTATTAACTCGACTACCACTTCGTTTTGACCTGCAGCTCCTATAATTATATCACTAATTCTCCGGTGACAGATTTTTAAAATTTCAAAAGTCAATTCTTCAGCTATTTTTAGGTTTTTGGAATCTTCTACTTTATTAATAAAAAGGTGACGGCGGCAGCTTGGAGGAGTCTCCTTAAACAAACCTTGGGGATGGCAAATTAAAAAGGCTAAGGCTTCTATTCCAATCTTTTCTCCTAATTCTAATCCAGTTATTTGGGAAAAAATCTCAGAACGAAAAACATTTTCTTCTTGTAAAGGTAAACCTATTGCTTCTATTCCCACTACTCCGATTAAATCAGTAGTTGATAAAGGAATTACCGGCTCATGAGAAGCTGGAGCCTTTATAGGTCTACCCGCTGCCCCATCAGCTTCTATCAAGAAAAAATCTGCTAATCCTTCCCTCCACCACTCATTGAGCCATTCAGGAGGAGGGCCAGACAATTTTTCTTTTACTCTATCCTCTTTTTTCTCTCCTACAACTACTACTCCCCCAATTTCACTTTCAATAGAAAAGTACTTTTTAATACATTTCTGAATAATTTTTTCATCTTGGCCTTCAATCAACTTGCCCTTTTTTACAAAAGGTTCTAATTGCCAGGTAAACATCTTGGTGGTAGTAGTTAGAATCATTCGTTTATTTTTAAGAGCCAGTTCCTCAGCCAATCGATTAAAAAGAGTACTCTTCCCCCCTGCACCTACTAAAGATATAAAAGCTCTCTCCCTTAAATCCAGTGCTTTACTAATTAACATTTCATTCAATCCTCATTTACTTATGATAATAATTCGGCTTTTCCAATAATAGTTTTTAACGGGTATAAATTTTATTTTTCAAAATAATCTTTTTTTAAGGCTCTTATTATCTTCTCCGGGGATGCAGGCAAACTCTTAATTCTTACCCCCACAGCATCATAAATAGCATTCAAAATAGCCGGGGCAATAATGCTGCAAGAAGGCTCACCGATTCCTTTGGCCCCGTATGGCCCTAATCCCCCGCCTGATTCTACTAAAATCGCCTTTACATCAGGTACATCTACTGCTGTGGGAATAATATATTCAGCAAAAGAGGGGGTCATAGTAATCCCCTTCTCCATAATCACTTCTTCAATAAGGGCATAACCCATTCCATATATTGAACCACCTTCCATTTGGCCTTCTACACTCAAAGGATTAATGGCTTTACCCACATCATAACAGGTAACCAGTTTTAAAACCTCTATTTGTCCAGTTTCAGTGTCCACTGCAACTTCTACTGCCTGGGCCCCAAAAGTAAAATCAGGAAAAGTCATACCTCTAATATTCAACAAATCAGGGGTTATAGTAAATGGGGCATTAAATTGTGCTTCACAAAACAACTCTATTCCAGCTGTATTACAAGCCTTTATAACTTTAACTAAAGGTAAATATTTTGACTGGTCATAGTTCACTAAAATTTTCTCATTAATAATATCTAATTTTTCTGGATTAACATTTAACATCTCTGCTGCTTTATTTATAACTCTTTTTCTTATTTCTCGGGCAGCTTTAAGGGTAGCATTTCCAGACATATAAGTTTGCCTGGTTGCAGTAGTGGTACCAGCAAGAGGAGTTAGTGCTGTATCGCTATAATATATTTTTATCCTAGACATAGGTATACCTAATTCTTCAGCAACAATCTGACAAAGTAAAGAAACCTGTCCCCCACCTAAATCAGGTATCCCAGATCTAATTAATACACTTCCATCTGATTCCAACCTGACATAGGAACGAGAAGAATCATGGAGGAAAGTCATCCTACCATAACTCATCAGTCCTATGGCTAACCCTCGTCCTATTTTTCTATTTTCTTCTTTACATTCAACAGGCTCTCCCAATGCTGCCCAGGCTTTTTCAGCAACTTCAGGAAGAGCAACATGAGTTTTAAAGACTTGCCCGGTTGTAGACAATGCCTTCCCGGTAGTAAGACAATTTATTCTTCTTATTTCCAGGGAATCTACATTAAGTTTATGAGATAATTCATCCATTATGCTTTCATAGGCAAAATTAGGCTGTGGGGCTCCAAATCCTCTGTTAGCACTGGTAAAAGTATTATTAGTTAATACACAGCAAGATTTAACTCTAACATTGGGAATACAATAGGGCCCAGCTGCATTAACAGTTGCGTATAAAGTGACCCAGGGACTTAAGTAAGGATAAGCCCCGGCATCAGCTACTAATTCAGCATCTAAAGCAACAAGCTTCCCATCTTTTTTAGCCCCAACTTTATATTTCATAATAAAGGGGTGCCTTTTACTATGACTTAAAATAGACTCTTCACGAGTATAAACTAATCTTACAGGTTTCTTGGTTTTCCAGGTAAGCAAGGCTAAATAGGTCTCTACGGTAATATCTTCTTTACCACCAAATCCCCCGCCCATCATAGTGCCTATATATCGGACCTTATTATGGGGTAAACCTAATACATCAGCAACATCTCTGAAGTGCTCTATTACCTGAGAACCAACTCTGATATTAATTACTCCATAATCATCTATCCAGGCAATACCCCCTTCGGTTTCTAAATAAGCATGATCAACAAAAGGTACTTTATAGGTATCTTTAATAATTACCTCGGCCTTAGCAAAACCCTTTTCAATATCTCCTTGACCACAACCAAATTCGCCTATTATATTAGTGCCATTTTCACCAACCAAATATGCACCCGGTTTCATCGCCTCAACCGGATCAAAAACTCCCGGAAGGGGCTCATACTCTACTACAATTAAATCTAATGCTTCTTCTGCAATTTCTTCTGTATCAGCAGCAACCAGAGCCACTGCTTCTCCCATAAATCTAACTTCCTTGTCTGCCAAAACTCGGTATAAACCTTCAAATCCTTTACCCACCTCTGTGCTCTGACCAAACTTTGTTACTGTTTCATTGTGAAGCACATCTTTAGCGGTTAGAATTGCTTGTACACCTTTTAACTGTTCTGCCTTATGAATATTTATAGAAATAATTTTAGCTGCCGGATATTTACTTCGAAGAACTTTTGCAAATAACATTCCCGGCAGAGAAAAATCATCGGCATATTTAAGGTCTCCGGTTACTTTAGACCAAGCATCATGTCGGGGTATTGGTTTACCAACTATCTTAAATTCAGACATAGATTTCACCCTCTTCCAATCTTTCTAAAATTTGTCAGAGTGTAATGACAAAACAATCTACAAGTACTTGTAGGGGTCGGATTTATCCGACCCGTTTTTATTGCGGGTTCGATGAATCGAACCCCTACATGCATAGACAGGCGAGACGCCTGTCCTACAGAATTTGAATTTATATTGATTTTTGATTTTCTACAGCTACTGCATAAATAGCATCAACAATCTTCTTATATCCTGTACATCTACATAAATTACCTGATATTGCTTTTTTAATTTCACCTTTATCGGGAATAGGATTCTGGTCAAGATAATTTTTTGCAGTAACTATTATTCCTGGAGTACAAAAGCCACATTGTATTGCCCCAGTGTTAACAAAACTTTCCTGTAGTTTTCTCCCCAATTCCTGCTTTTCTAACCCTTTGGCTGTCCATATTTCTTTGCCACGGGCTTGAAGAGCTAACATAATGCATGATTTAACAGTTTTTTTATTTATAATTACCGTGCAAGTACCGCACTCTCCCTTTTCGCAGCCACATTTCACCTCGGTAAAACCATTTCGACGTAAAAATTTTAGTAATGATTCTTCAGGTTTGACGGGAGAACTTATTCTTTCACCATTTACAGTCAGTTCTACTATATAATCTTCCATCTAAATCCTCCTTGATTTGGTTACTTGGTTAGCTGGTTAATTAGTTAATTAGTTGCAAAATTAATAGACAGGCGAGACGCCTGTCCTACGAAATTATGTTAACTTATTAAAGGCACGTTTAAACAGAATCCCGGAAACATATCGTCGATATTCAGCAGAAGCACGAATATCACTAATAGGATCAACTTCTTCGCGTACTTTATTTATGGCTTCTTCGATTAATCCATTACTATTTACTTCTTTATTTTTTAAAAATCCCTCTACAACAGTTAACCTGATTGGGGTAGGAGCTACAGAACCCATAGCTATTCGAACCTGGGCAATTTTATTTTCCCTAACCTCTAAATTTACCGCTATGCTGGCCACTGCTATGGCCATAGCTTTTCTTAAACCTAATTTAATAAAACAACCATTTTTATTTATATTACTACTCTCAAATTCTATCCCGGTAATCATTTCATCTTCTCGTAAAATTGTCTTCTCCGGGCCAATAAAAAAATCTTTTAGCCGAACACCTCTTTTTCGTTCAATGCTTTCTATTTTAAGAATCGCATCAAGGGTAAGTAAGGGTACTGCCATATCTGCTGCCGGTGAAGCAGTAACTAAATTTCCCCCCACAGTAGCATTATTCCTGACAATTGGATCGGCAAACTGCTCTGCAGCTTGATACAACACCTCGCCTTCCTTCGATATAGCTTCCGAATTAGTTAATTCAGCAATAGTAGTTAAAGGTCCTATACAAACCTTATCCTTTTCCTTGCTAATACCCCTTAATTCCTCAATATCTGAAATATCTACTAAAACTTTTGAAACTATCTTTTTATCTCTTATATTAGGGAGCACATTGGTACATCCTGCAACTATACAAGCCTTTACTTTTTCTTCTTTTAAAATTTCCAAAACCTCGTTTTTGGTTTTAGGAGAAATATATTTAAATGGAACCATTCTTTCCTCTCCTTATCATTTTAGTTGCCTAGTTACCCGGTTACCCGGTTAGCTAGTTTCAAGATTATTTTCACATGATTTAATTGCTTTGACTATTTGGATATATCCAGTACAACGACAAAGATTACCTCTCATATAATCTCTAATCTCATCTTCAGTGGAATTTGGATTTTCTTTTAATAATGCCGTGGCAGTTAATATCATTCCAGGTGTACAAAAACCACATTGCACGGCACCATTTTTTAAAAAAGCCTTCTGCATAGGATGTAGTTCATCACCTATGGCAAGCCCTTCAATAGTGGTAATTTCTTTACCATCAACAGTTGCAGCCAAAGTCAGACAAGACAGAACTGGTTCACCATTCAATAAAACTGTACAAGCACCACATTCGCCGATACCACAACCGTATTTGCTTCCGGTTAGAAATAAATCATTTCTTATAATATTAATTAAAAGATCATTTGGTTTTACAGAAAGCCTTCTTTTCTTACCATTAATTGTGAATTCTATTTCTATCTTTTTCATATTCTATAATTCACCTCCGGCTCTTCCCCAGGCTAACTTAAGGCTATCTTCAACCATTACCTGGGCTAGATCAGTTCTATATTCAGCGATAGAGCGAACATCATCGATAGGTTTAATCTCCTCTGATGCTTTTTTAGCTACTTTGATAAATAAATCATCATTTACAATTTGTTCCCTCAAAAGGTCTTCTGCCTTTTTAGCCCGAACAGCTTTAATAAAAACCGAACCAAGTACTATCTTGCAATATTTGCAAAAATTACCATCTCTTTCCAACCAAATTGCTAAATTAATCTTGGCAATATCAGCTTTTACTCTGCTCTTCTTAGAAAAAGCGCTTCCTGAATTATTATTTATCTCGGGGATATTCACCTGGGTAACTAACTCATCCGCTTTAATAATGGTCTTTCCAACCCCGGTTATAAAATCTTCCACCTGGACTGTGCGTTCTCCCCTTTTGCTAACCAGTTTTAATTCTGCACTATAGACAATTAAGGGAGGAATAGTATCACCAGCGGGTGAAGCATTGCAAATATTACCAGGTATAGTTGCCATATTTCTTATGGCAATTGCTGCCATAGATTTAATGCCTTCATATAAGGCAGGATACTTTTCTTTAACTTTCCCTACCCTCTCAATATGAGATAGTGGAACCGCTGCTCCTATCTTTAATCCTCCATCTGTATTAATAAAATTAAGCTCTGAAATATCTTTTATATTTATCAGATAATCAACATTTAGATTGATAGTCTTCATTTTAACTAAAAGGTCAGTGCCTCCAGCTAATATTTTAGTATTTTTATCTTTATATTTACAAAGTAAACCTAAGGTTTCTTCTAATGTTTTAGGGGCAAAATACTCAAATTCCTGGGTTAAAATCTTAGTATTAGTAGACAATTTTCTCCCTCCTTCCTATCTCCCTTCTTTTTCTTTTAAGGCTTTAAGAACTTTTTCTGGTGTAATGGGAAGTTCATAAAATCTAATTCCAATAGCATTATAGATAGCAATTGCTACTGCCGAACCCACGGAACTCAAAGCTGCTTCTCCCATCCCCTTTGCTCCAAAGGGACCTGTTGGTTCATAAGTGTGAGCAGATCGCACGGTAATACTACCTACTTTTGGCATATCAATAGTAGTTGGTATTTTATAATCAGTTATCATCCCATTACATTCTAACTTACCATTATTTAAATCATATTTAGTTTCTTCTAAAAGACTGAAGCCGAGACCTCTACTAAAGGCTCCAATTATTTGTCCTTCCCACAAATCAGGATTAATTATGGTTCCTGAGTCTCCCATGATAACTGCTCTTGGCACTTTAATTTCTCCTGTTTTCGTATTTACTTCAACTTCAACAAAGTGAGTGATAAAACAGGGAGGACAATTTTTCTGTCTAAGGGTAGCAGTATGGGCAATAGTACCCCAACTTGTAATATGGGCATGTTCTGCTATTTCTCCAAGGGTCATATAATTTTGAGGAATTCCTCGAGGACAAATCACTGCTTGGCCAAGTTCTTCATTGCAAGTTAATTCCAAATTCTCCGGTAAATCTTTGAAAAGAGTTGCCGCATAATTTAAAAGTATTTCTTTAACTTTTTCAGCTACATATTTTATTGCCCCACACCCACAATATACTCCTCTGGTAGCGTGAGTATTAACATCAAAGACCGTGGTGCGGGTATCTACTCCGGAATAGATACTTACTTTACTATAAGGCACTTTTAACACCTCAGCTACGACTTTTGCTCCTGCATCCCAGGTGCCTCCTCCGTGGTCCATTAAAGCGGTTAGCACATCTACTGAACCATCTTCATTAATTTTAATTGTCGCACCTGAATAATCTATAACTTCGCCAGGATTTGGACCACCGGTACCAGAAGTATGAAATCCTCTGGCTACCCCTATACCTCGTCTAATATCTCCTTTCTTTTTAGAAGGTAAAGTCCTCTTATCCCATCCTGCAAGTTTAGATCCTTCGATTAACATTTCTTCTACTCCACAACTCCGGATAATGGATCTTACAGTCGGACCCTGACCCCAGAATTCGTCTCCTTTTCCCACATAATTTTTAAGACGAATCTCAATTGGGTCCATATCCAACTTTTCAGCTAAAATATCTATTAAACTCTCTACTGCAAAATTTATTTGAGGATTACCATACCCCTGCATCGCACAGGAAGGTACCTTATTGGTATATACAGCAGTTCCTTCATATTTTAAATTTTTCCACTTATAGAGAGAGGCAAACCATCCAGCCACACATCCTAAATAAGGATAAGCCTGAATATTATGACCACCAATTTCCACCCAAACCCGGCAGTGGGCAGCAGTTAATGTTCCGTCTTTTTTAGCCCCAATCTTTAATATAGTCTTTAAGGGATATTTTGAATGATCATAAATGTCTTCTTCTCTAGTAGTCACCAATTTTACCGATCTTTTTGCCTTTAAAGCTAAAGCAACACAGATAGGAGTAATTGAATTCATCTGAATACTTGAACCAAAAGAGCCACCTAAAGTAGTTCTTTTGACATTCACTTTGCTAAGGGGAATATTAAAAATGTTCCCTAAAAGGATACGCACATTATGAATCCCCTGAGAAGTTGTCCAAACTGTAATCCCTCCATCAGCTTCAGGTACACACACCGCAGATTTTGTCTCCATCTGCATATGATAAACTCTTTGAGTACTAAATGTTCTTTCCACAATTTCATCTGCTTCTTTAAAACCTTCCTCAATATCACCAACATCAACATTTCTCTCACAGGCAATGTTGTTATTTATGTCGACTCTTTCTTCACCAAGGTAAACATGATCATATATTTGTAGGGCATCAGGATCCATAGCCTTATCAAGATTTATGAGTGGTCTCCATTTTTTACCCCATTCTACTTTTATCTTTTTCAGGGCCATAAAGGCCTCTTCTTCTGTTTCAGCAGCACAGGCAGCCACCGCTTCTCCCACGTGACGAACTTTGTCTTTAGGCAAAACTGTTCTATCTCGATAGGTCTTCTCTGGAATACTAACTATTCGCTCATTATAAAGAATATCTGGAACATCGTCACCAGAAATGCAGATAGCTCCCATTTTTTCCGCTTGGCTATAATCAATCTTCTTAATTTCAGCATGAGGGAAAGGACTACGTAAAACAACAGCATATAATTGACCAGGAATATTTACATCACATGTATAAATTTCTTTACCTGTTGCTTTACCAATATTTTTTATGTCAAATGACTTTCCAATAAAATCAAACTGCTGCTTTTCCAACAAAATCACCTCCTTTTTCAAAGATAGATAATCTTTCAAGTATTAATTTAATTTTTCGTCTTATAAAATCATCCGAGCATCGACTACCTGTAGACCTTTTTCGAATACGAATATAGGATTTAAGTCTATTTCGTTGATCTCGGGATTTTCCAGGGTAAGTTGTGAAATTTTCATTATAACCTTTCTTATTGCTTTGATATCTTTAGTGGATTCACCTCTTACTCCTTTTAGAATTTCGTATCCTTTAATCTCAGTAATCATCTCCTTAGCATCCCTTTCTTCCAAAGGAATAATACGGAAAGAAACATCCTTTAGTCCCTCTACAAATATCCCCCCTAATCCAAACATTGCTACTGGACCAAAATGAGGGTCTTTCATCATCCCAACAATAACCTCTGTCCCTTGAGGAACCATAGTATATGCTATTACTCCAGAAATTTTCGCCTTTTTATTATATTTTTTTGCCTTAAAGATAATCTCCTGGTAAGCTAATTTGGCTTCCTTTTCATCCTTAATACCTACTTTCACCCCTCCAGCATCTGACTTATGGATGATATCTGGAGAGACTATCTTCATTACTAATGGAAAGCTAATTTCACTGGTTATTTTACTTACTTCATCTTCATTTTCTATTAACCTAAAATCAGGAACAGGAATTCCATATTCCCTTAACAATTCCTTCGCTTCTGTCTCCAATAAAGACCTTTTTTCTTTCTTGGCTTTTTCAATAATCTGATGCACTTTACACCTCATCAATTACATAAATTAAAATTATTTATTTTTGAAGTTCGTAAAATTATCTTTTGAATAACTTTGGCACATCTTTCGCCTGTCTCATAATTAGGAATCCCATATCTATTTAATTCTTCAATCCCTTTTTTTACTAATCTGCCAGCCATAAAATTAGCAAATATAGGTATTTTTATCTCTTCTTTTATTTTTCCTAAAGCGGTGGCAATCTCTACAGAATCCATCGAAGCAGTCGGAACGAATATGGCAATTATGACATCATATTCAGAGGAAATAGTTTTACTGACCTGGGCAAAATTTTCTGCTCCGCCATAAGCCAGAAGATCAAAAGGATTTCCCAAAGAGACATGAGGAGGAAGAATTTTTTTTAGCTTATTCTTTAAACTTTCGGAAGGTTCGGATACCATTAATCCTAATTCTTCTAATTTATCAGTAGTTAACACTGCGGGCCCTCCTGAATTGGTAATTACTCCGATTTTATTCCCCTTGATTTTCGGGTAATGTATCAAACCCCGGCATAAATCAAACATCTCCTCTACCCCTTCTACCCGCAAAATGCCCGCTTGTTTAAAAGCAGCATCATAGATTTTATCTTCTCCTGCCAAAGAACCGGTATGGGAGGAAGTTGCCCTCATCCCAGCTTTACTCTTCCCAGCCTTAATAGCAATAATCGGTTTTTTAAGGACGGTCTTTTTGGCTTGAGTTAAAAATCTTCTTCCTTCTTCCAATCCTTCAATATAGAGAGTAATAACTTTAGTTTGAGGATCATCTTCAAGATATTTAATTAAATCTACTTCATCTACATCACATCTATTCCCATAACTTACAAATTTGGAAAAACCAAAACCTAATTCTTCTGCCATCATTAAGACTGCTCCTCCCAGCGCTCCGCTCTGGGTAATAAAGGCAGTTTGACCCAGAAGAGCCCTAACCTCAATGCTGGCAAAGAGATTACAACCGGTATTCATAATTCCCGCACAGTTAGGACCAATAATCCTCATCTTATATTTTTCAGCAATTTTTTTTATTTCTTTTTCTTCCTCAATATTCCCTACTTCAGAAAAACCAGCAGAAATTATAACTGCTGACTTAACTCCCCTACTTCCCAAATCTTCTAAAAGCGAGGGGATAAACTGACCAGGTATAGCTATAATTGCTAAATCAATTTCTAAATTTTTAAAGTCTTTGTTGATATTTACCCCAAATATCTGACCGCCACTCTGACTCACCGGATATATATTCCCCTTAAATCCTCCCTCAACCATATTCTTCACTATCTCATATCCGGTCTTCCCCTCTTTCATTGAGGCAAAGATGGCAATAGAATGGGGGTTAAAAAAATTTTCCATACTTTTCATTCAACCATTCCTTCTGCTGTTTCATAACCTGCGTAAAAAGCAGCAATATTTTTATCTAATTCGCGAGGGATATGTTTCCTTAAAATATTAATAACAAACTCTTTATCAAATGAAGAGATAGAAGAGAAAACACCCAGTAAGACAATATTTTCTGCAATAGGGAGTCCTACTTCTGAAGCAATTTCCCCGGCATCTATCCAAATTATTTTTGCTTTTGCCTTTTTAAATAATCTGGTTATCTCCTCATCCTGGGGGTATTTTTCGGGATGGACCATCATATCAATAGGATATATCCTTTTTCTATTTAAAATAACTGTTCCTCCCGGTTTAATAAATTCTAAACTTTTTAATCCTTCGGATAATTCCATTACTACTATTATATCAGAAGAGAGGGGAGGAATCCTTGACCCAAACACATTACCTATCCTAATTTCGCAATGAACCGGACCGCCTCTCTGAGCCATACCTACTTCTTTAAAAAATTTGACTTTCTCGCCTTTTTTTAATCCATAATCAGCGATAATTTGCCCCAATCTTATTACTCCCTGTCCACCTACTCCGATTAAATAATAATTATTTTCCATCTTTTATCACCTCTATCGCCCCCACAGGACAAGTAAACTCACATAATCCGCAGCCGAAGCATGCTGAAGTAATTTCCATATAAGCTTTATTTTTAGCATCCTTAGGACGAAACACCATTGCCGGACAAGCTAAAAAATTTAAGCATATCCTACAACCGGTACATTTATCTATATTTACCTTACGTTTAGGCAGTTTAACTTTTCTTCTTTTAGCTTGAAGAGCACACTCCCGACGAGAAATCACTACCGAAACTCCTGGATGCTTTATAGCTTTCATTAATACTTCTATTGCCTTTTCGCATTGATAAGGGTCAATTATATTTACCTTATCTATCCCACATCCCTGACATATCTTCTCAATATCTACTCTTACCATATCAGTATCTTTTAAAGGGATAGTTCCCGGGTTTTCTTCGAAACCAGTCATAGCGGTCCATCCATTATCTAAAATAACCACTGTCAAGGGAACCTTCTGGTATACGGCATTGATAAGAGGGGGAATACCAGCATGGAAAAAGGTAGAATCTCCTATAGTCGCTAACACCGGTTTTTTAATTCCAGCCCATTTAAATCCTTGAGCCAGACCTATACTTGCTCCCATAGCTACCTCGGTCCAACAAGACTCAAAGGGTTTGTTCATACCTAAAATGGTACAACCTATATCACCAGTAATAATAATTTCATCTTTTTTATACTTTAAATTTTTAATTGCTGTATTTATGGCATAATAGGTTCCTCGATGAGGGCAACCTATACAAAAAGAAGTAGGTCGTTTAACCTCTAATTTTTTCGCTTTTTTTAAGATTTCAGAATTCTGTTCGGGTTCAAGTTTTACCCTTAGAAGAATTTCCAGGGCATTTTTTACATTCCTAAAGGAATAATTTCCGGTTAGGGGGAGAGTTTTATCAAATTTTCCTAAAATTTCTACTTTCTTATTGATAAGAAAAGTGATTCTCATCACTTCCGCTTCTATGAGAGGGTCTAATTCTTCTAAAATAAGTACTTTATCTACTTTTTCCAAAAATTCTTTTATTCTTTCCTCGGGCAAGGGGTGGACCATACCTATCTTTAACCAGGAGAGTTTTAAGTTATATCTCTTTAAGGCCTCCTTAAAATTCCCCTCTACTGCTCCAGCATAAATTACCCCGTATTTACTGCTATCCTCGAAGTGTGTTTCATTCACTCTTATTCCAGATTCAGTAATATAAGAATCGGTAATTTTGGAAGCTTCAGCTAATCGGGTAAGGGCATCTTGGTGTTGAGCTATACACCAGGTTGAAGCTGCTTTAGTATATTTTAAAATATCACGCTCAAAATGAGCTTCTCTTTTTTCTAATTTCAATTTTCTACCTATTTCAACATCAGAGGCAACATGGGAGATATCGGTAGTTGATCTTAAAAAAATTGGGCCTCCAATCTTTTCAGAAATTTTAAAAGCAAGTTTTATGTAATCTAAACATTCCTGTTGTGAAGCAAGATCAAGCATGGGAACTACCATTGATTTAGCGTAATGTCTGGAATCTTCTTCCGGCATTCCAGCATTTGCCCCTGGATCATCAGCCACAAAAATAACTAACCCTCCGGTGCAGCCACTATAGACAATAGAAGATAAAGAATCGGCAGCCACATTCACTCCTGACATCTTCATAGTCACCAGGGCCCTTTTCCCGGCCCAGGCAGCACCAGCAGCAATTTCAAAAGCTACTTTTTCATTTACACTCCACTCTATATGAATTCCCAGATCTTTTGCCTGAGGCAACAAGGTCTGAATTACCTCTGTGGAGGGAGTGCCTGGATATCCACAGACTATTTCTACCCCTGA
>JAUWHZ010000023.1 GCA_030605615.1 Atribacterota bacterium
GAATTTAAGACAAACGAGAAAAGGACAGAAAATTACGAGAAGATAAAGCCCATCCTTGATGAAATTGTTATTCAAAAAACTACAGAAGAATGGTTAAAAATTTTCGAATCCGGTAGCGTACCCGCCAGCGCCATTAATTCAGTTGATAAACTCTTTAATGACCCACAAGTGAAGGCAAGAAAAATGATTATACAAACTGAGCAGCCTGGTATGGGTAAAATATATGTAGCAGGAAATCCGATAAAGTTATCGACGTTAACCGAAGAAGTGGTTACTGATCCTGCCCCAAAGATTGGAGAACATACCGTTGAGATTCTTCAAAGCTTTTTAAATTATGATGATGCCAAGATTAATGAATTAAAAAAACAAGAAGTAATATTTTAATTAAAAAATGAAGGGAGAAATAAAAATGAAATTTTTTGAAAAGATTAAGATGTATGATTTAACTCAACCATTAAGCCACTTGACTCCGGCTTGGCCTACATATGAACCACTGCAAATTAAATTTTTTAAGAGACTTGCCCCCAATGGAGCCAATGGCCAGCTTATTACCACCAGTAACCATGTAGGCACACATTTAGATGGTTCACTTCACTTTTGCACTCACGGTAGAGATATAGCCAGTATCCCTTTAAATGAACTTATCGGACCGGCTGCGGTAGTAGACCTTAGTGATATTGTGGAAGATTACGGAATTTATACCTCAAAGGATATTATGGAAAGGGTAGAAGTAAAAAAGGGTGATATACTGGTAATCTATACCGGTTATCATCGTTATAGCTGGGATCGACCAGAAGCAGACGAGGTAAGATATATGATTAAACATCCTGGTCCTACTATGGAGTTTGCTAACTGGTGTAAAGAAATGCAATTTAAGTGGATAGGTGTTGATTGTGGTTCAGCCGATCATCCGATGAATACCAAGATTCGTGATTGGATGCCTGTACAGGCAAAAGAATGTGATGCATATTTAAGAAGAAAATACGGTAAAGGAACTGAAGAGATATTCCCACCCGATCACTATCAATTAATGCATGTTCAACTTTTCCCCCATGATATAATTCATATAGAAAACCTCGGAGGAGATATCGACAAAATTCTTAATAAAAGAACTATTGTGGGGTGTTTCCCCTGGCGCTTTGTTGATGGAGAATCAAGTATTTGCAGGGTTGTTGCATTTGATGAAAAATAAATAAACAGAAATGCCAGGCACATTTACAAAGATGGTCTGTACTTTTAATTTAATATAGAGGAAGGAGAGAACAAATGAAGGAATTTATTGCTGCCGCCGTTCAAATTGCGGTTAAACCGAACGATGTTAATTATAATTTAGAAAAAATAGGTTTCTGGCTTAAGACTGCAGTGAAAGAGCATGGTGCTGAATTAGTCGTATTTCCAGAATCTATTACTACGGGATTTACCCCAGGCATGCCCCTTAAGGAATTCTATGATTTATTGAATTATATTCCGGGACCAGAAACCGACCAAGTTGGAGCGCTTGCCAGAGAATTAAAGGTACATGTTATCCTTCCCATATATGAAAAAGGCAAAGAAAAAAATGTAATCATGAATAGTTCTATACTTATAAATGATGAGGGAGAAATTGCTGGGATTTACCGTAAAACACATCCCTTCCCCACCGAGAGGCTTGGTGGTGGTGGGTGGACTACTCCAGGCAAGGAAGCTGTTGTAGTGGATACTAAATTGGGGAAGATTGGGATGATAATATGTTATGATGGTGATTTTCCTGAACTGAGCAGGGTTTTAGCTATTCAAGGTGCAGAGATTATCACCCGGCCCTCTGCATTGCTAAGAAGTTTTGAGATATGGGATATGACTAATAAGGCCAGGGCTTATGATAATCATGTGTATATTATAGCGACAAATTCTGTGGGGGCAGATGCGGAAGAAAATTACTATTTTGGTAGCAGTATGATAATCAGTCCTATCGCTCAGAAACTCGCCCAGGCTCGAGGTACAGAAGAGATAATATCTGCAAGATTAGACCCCAATCCACTAAAACGGGTAACCTATGGAGCAAATAGCCCGATGATATTTGATCATCTTGAAGATAGGAACTTGGAGGTTTATAAGGATATTTTAAAAGAAGCGAAAAGCCCTTTTGAACCAGCAAAGAGAATTTCATATAACCATTAAAAGTAGTAAAAGATAAAGGCCCATCCTCTTTTTTCTAGATAGATAATCTCGTATATATTTATATATTGAAGATTGTATATGGTATAATATTATTAAAGTAAGATAAACAGAAGTAGATTTATAAAAATATTTTTGATTTTTTAAAAAGGAGGAAAAATTTTTAAAGTTCTTGTCGAATCTAATAAATAGATGTGAAGAATAAAACTAAATTCTTATAAAAATATCTATTTTCTTGTTTTGTTTAGCAGAAATAAAAAATCAAAATGGAAGGAGGTGAAAAATAATGAGTAATAAAAAATATATATTATTGGTTATATTTTCACTATTGATTACAGTAATGGTAGTTGGTAGTCAGGGCTTATGGGCTGCAGAAAAGAAAGTCTATATTAATGGTATTGATGCTGATTATCCACCCTTTGCCTATATAGATGAAAAGGGAAATCCTGCTGGATTTGATGTAGAGTGTTTAGATTGGATTGCCCAGGAGATGGGTTTTGAAGTCAAACACCAACCTACAGCTTGGGATGGCATAGTTTCCAGCTTATTAGCGGGGAAGATTGATTTAGTTTATTCGGGGATGTCTATTACTGAAGAGAGAAAGAAAAAGGTAGACTTTACCATCGCCTACTGGGAAATTAATCAAGCACTTTGTGTGTGTGAAGATTCAGACCTTAACATCATCGCTGCTTTAAGTGGTAACTATACAGTAGGAAGCCAAAGGGGTTGTACAGCAGCTATGTGGATTGAAGATTATCTAATAAAACCCGGTATAATTGGAAAAGATAAGCTAAAATTGTATGAAAGTTTCTCTTTGGCATTGAAAGACTTAATAGTCGGAAGAATAGATTCGGCTATGATGGATGATGTTATGATAGAAGACGCCTTAAGAAAAGGACAACCCATAAAAATTGTTGGGATAATTAAGACTGGCGAAGAATACGGAGTGGCAGTAAGAAAAGAAGATCAAGAATTAAAAGAACTGCTTAATGAAGGAATAGCTAAATTGAAAAAGTCAGCTAAATGGGATGAATTAATAGCTAAGTATTTGACTCAATAAAAAGCAATACATAAGATGGAGGAAGGCAGCATTGTGTTTTTTACCTTCCTCCATCTTATTATATTGATAAAGCGAGATATAATTATGATAGAAAATTTTTTAATGATTTATCAAGCTCTTCCTTATTTACTCAAGGGTTCTCTAATAACTATTGGGTTGGTAGGAGGGGCTTTATTTTTAGGATTTATTGTAGGTGTTCCTATGGCTGTAGGGCAGGTCTACGCTAATAAATTTATTGCTAATTCGATTTCCTTTTATGTCTGGTTCTTTCGAGGGCTTCCGGTTTTAGTCCTCCTTTTTCTTTTTTATTTTGGATTATTTTCTCTCTTAGGACTAAATTTACCTGCCTTTACAGCTGCTATTCTGGTTTTAGGGTTACGAAGTGCTGCCTATCAATCACAGATTTTTCGAGGAAGTATCCAATCACTTGGTGAGGGACAGATGTTAGCTGCTCGATCCTTGGGGATGAGTAAGTTTCAGGCTATCTGGAATATTATCCTACCTCAAGCTCTGCGAATCTCTATTCCCGGCTGGTCCAATGAATATTCTATTATTTTAAAAGATTCAGCCGTTACCTATGCTATAGGGGTAATGGAAATATTGACCAGAGGGAATTTTATTGCTACCCGGACTTATAAACCTATGCCAGTTTTTCTTACCTGTGCACTAATTTTCCTCATTTTAACCTATGGAGGAGTAAAAGTTCTTGATCTTCTGGAAAAGAAACTAAGAATTCCTGGATATGTATTTGGAAGAAGGGAGATTTAGATTAGATGCAAAGAGACAAAGATATAGTTTTAGAAGTCGAAGATATCCATAAAAAATATAGAGAAGAAAAAATATTAAAAGGAGTATCTTTCAAAGTAAAAAAAGGGGAAACTAAAGTTATTATTGGTCCTTCTGGAACAGGGAAGAGCACCCTTCTTCGATGTATAAATCAGTTAACTATCCCAGATAGAGGGCGAGTTTGGCTGGAAGGGGAAGAAGTAACTCACACTAAAAAGAGCATTAATCAGTTCCGCCAGAAAATAGGAATGGTTTTTCAGGATTTTAATTTATTTGATCACTTAACTGCTTTGGGGAATGTTGAAATAGGTCTTATTAAGGTAAAAGGAATGGACAAAAATAAGGCCAGGCAGAAAGCGATGGAAGAACTAAGGCAAGTTGGTTTAGAAAATCAGGCATATCTATATCCTGCGCAACTCTCTGGAGGGCAAAAGCAGCGAGTATCTATAGCCCGGGCTTTAGCAATGGATCCCAAAGTTATACTTTTTGATGAACCTACCTCTGCCCTTGACCCAGAATTAATCGGAGAAGTATTGGAGGCTATAAAAAATTTAGCTATACAAGGTATGACTATGGTCTTGGTAACCCACGAAATGGGTTTTGCCCGTTCGGTGGCAAATGAAATAATATTTATAGAAAATGGGAAAATACTGGAAAGCGGATCTCCTTATAAGCTTTTTAATAATCCTAAATATGAGCGTACCAGGCGATTCCTGAAAAAAATAACCGAATTGTATGGAGAGTCGAGTGAAAAAAGATGAGCGAATTTTATTTTATTCGTAATATTCTCTTACTCCCTTTATTAGAGGGTACATTAATTACTATCAAACTAATAGCGTTGTCCATTCCCCTGGGTTTGATTTTAGGTATTCTCTTAGCTGTAGGACGGGTGTACGGAAATAAACTTATCTCCTCACTATGTGCCGCCTATGTAATTTTTTTTCGTGGGACTCCCTTACTGGTACAGCTTTTTATTCTTTATTACGGGCTTCCTTCTATCGGGATTTTCTTTTCGCCTTTAACTGCAGCAATTATAGGTTTTATCCTTTGCAGTGGTGCTTATCATTCAGAATATATCAGAGGAGCAATACAATCAATTAAAGGTGGCCAGATGATGGCTGCTGAGGCTCTGGGAATGAGCAGAGTTCAAGCAATCTTATATATTATTCTCCCTCAAGCCTTAAGAAGGGCTATTCCTGGTTGTTCCAATGAGATTATCTATTTGGTAAAATATTCTTCCCTGGCTTTTATGGTAACTCTTATAGAACTTACCGGGGCAGGAAAAATTATTGCTTCGCGTTATTTTAAGTATACAGAGGTTTTTTTGGTTGTAGGAATAATATATCTGTTAATGGTTTCTGTGATTACCAAGTTTCTTAATATGTTAGAGAAAAAATTAGAAATTCCGGGATTAGAGTAAAGTATAGGAATGGAACTAAAATTTATTTAGATCCTTAAGGATAATAGGTTCTTAGTGTGGAGGAGGTATAAATTTGAAAAAATTATTAACTGGCAATGAGGCAATAGCAGAAGGAATAATCGAATCAGGGGTAGAAATAGTCTGTGGATATCCAGGCACTCCCTCCACAGAGGTAATTCAGACCTTGTTGCCTCAGGCAAAAGATCTGGGAATTCATATAGAGTGGAGTGTAAATGAAAAAGTAGCTTTTGAAATTGCTGCTGGT
>JAUWHZ010000009.1 GCA_030605615.1 Atribacterota bacterium
CTTTTCGTTTTAAGTTCTTAATTTTAATGTTGTAGTAATTAAATTCATCGAACCTACGAGGAAATATATGGAAGAAAAAGAAATAGATAATAAGCATAAAAATATAAAAAAAGTAAGAGCCCATCTTTTAATTTCAGGGAGAGTACAGGGAGTAGCTTTTCGTTATTATACCCAGGATATTGCCCAAAATTTAGAAATAAAGGGATGGGTAAGAAATTGTTGGGATGGTAAAGTAGAAATAGTTATTGAAGGGGAAGAGGAGAGAGTAGAGCAATTAATAAATTGGTGCTACCGGGGACCGGAGAGTGCAATTGTAGGAAAAGTAGATATAGAATGGGGAAAATACAGAGGAGAATTCAATTCTTTCGGTATCAGAGGATGATAAAATACGATATTAAAATAGTAAAAAAAGAGGATTTTTTTACCTTAATGTCGAATTATAATGATAAAAAGAAAATATTATAGAGAAAGTTTAAAATTCTAATATAAAATTATAAAATGATTATAACCCAAAAAGTACACAAAATAGTGATGTAGGAGCACGATGCATCGTGTCCATAGGAAAAATTAGGTAATAATATGGCGAGGGCACAATTCATTGTGCCCCTACAACATAATTATAATCAATCTTATTTCCAACGCGATACAAGATATAATCCGTTGAAAATATTTTGGCTTTTTGGGAAATAACCATAGGATATAAATATAGAATTATTTATTATTTTAAAAGGAGGTAGGTGTTAATGTGGATTATTTTGGGAGGGATAGTAGCAATAATTTTAGGGGTATTAGGATTAATCAAATGGTGGTTATTGTTTCTAAAAGCTTTAGCAGCTTTAGTACCATTTATATTGTTGGTCGGTGGTGTATTAGCAGTGATTATAGGGATAAGCTCTGTTAAAGAAAGGATAGAGGAGAAAAGAGAAGAAGCTGCCGAGCAATCCTCAACAGATGATGAATCTTAATTTTAAAAAGGATAACCAATGTCTAAATAAAGAGGTCTAAAATTAAAGGAATTTAAGAAGTGAGTAAAGATTTTGAGCCCAGAATAAAAAAACCAAAATTTAAGGAAGATTTAGAAATTGCCGTAACCATATTAATAATGATATCTGTTTTTTATGTATTAAATTATTTTGGGGTAGATAAAATATTGACTACGGCAATTGTAGCCTTATTGGGAATTTTTATGGAGATAGCCAGGCAAGTTTTTTCTCAAGCTATATTGATCATTCAATCAATTCCCTATATAGGGCCGATTGTAGCCAAAGTAATAGTCTGGCCCTTCTTTATTGCTATAAATGGGGTGGCTTATATAGTTAGTTTAATGTTAATGAGAGCTAACGGGTTTAAACGTGTAGCTAATGCTCGTATTTTGACTACTGTTTTTCTTGTCGGAATATTAGTAGGGCTTATTTTAGGCCGAATTATTAAGTTTATATAGTTAGTTAGCTGGTTAGTTGGTTACCTGGTTAGATAGTTAAGAAAATAGAAGAAAGAAGCCAAATTCGTATCTCGTATCTAGTATCTCGTATCTCGTAAAGAGTATAGAAGTCAGGAGCCAGGAGTCAGAATCCAGAAGAAGAAGTAAGGGCGTATTGCATACGCCCTTATATATAATAAATAGGGAGAGGAAAATGAACATCATAAAAAAGAAATTTATTCCAATAATTTTAATCTTATTAATCATATCAATTACGATTTTTAATTTAATTATATGGGCTAACGAATTAGACATAATCGGATTTGATTATTGGGAAAAGGGATTTTACCAGGAAGCTTTTGCTCAGTGGGCTGATTTTATAATTGAAAACCCCGATTCTCCAGAGGCAGAGGTATATTGGATTATGATAGAGGAGATTGTATCCAAAATTGGAAGATACGATGATTTGATCGCTTTATCTCAAAATATAATAGCCCAGAATCCCAGGAATAAAATTCTTCAAGCCTATGCCCAGGGGCAAATAGTCCAATCATATATTAAACAAGGTAAGATTTCTCAGGCTGAACAGGAAGTTAAAAAATTGGGGATGGTTACCGATTGGCTTTTAATCGGTCCTTTTGACAATACCGGAAAATCTGGTTTTAAGAAAGTATATCTCCCCGAAGAAGAGATTGATTTACAAAAAATATATACCGGAAAGGACAGTATTCAAATAAAATGGTTTCAACCCAGGAAGACCAATCTTTCTGGTTTTATTAACTTTGATGCCTTTCTCTATCCCCATAATTGGTCAGTAGGTTATGCTTTTACTTATGTTTATTCTCCGAAAGAAAGAGCAGTTATATTTAAGGTGGGGGCAGATGATGCAGTAAAAGTATGGCTTAATGACCAGGTAGTGATAGAACAGGATCTTTACCGAAAGGCTGTAATTGACCAGGAAATAGTACCTGTTTTGTTAGGTGAAGGATGGAATAAGATCTTAGTAAAGGTATGTGAAAAAGAAGATTCTTGGGGATTTTATTTTAGAATAACAGATTTAGAAGGAGAGCTTATTGAAGACTTAAAATTTGATACTGAATTTAAAGAAATAACTGAGGCAGCGAAGGTAAAATTAACCGAATTAAAAGAGGAAAAGTTAAAAGAAAGAATTAGTTTAGGAGATGCTCTTTCTTATTATAAAGAGGAAATTGTCAGGAATCCAGAAAATGTAAAGGCTTTTCTTTTTTCAGGAGTAATTCTCCAAAAAAGAGGATTTATAGATGAAGCGGTAGAAAAATTCGAAGAAGCAATCTCTATAGATTCGGAGAACGCTTTGGCACACTATCTTTTAGGCAATGCTTATCAACAAAAGGAGAAGTTTGACGAAGGGTTAGAGGAAATTAAGAAAACATTGAAGATTGATCCCGGCTTTATTCAAGCTCTTATAAAAATAGGGGTAAATTATTATGAAAAAGGTTTATACAAAGAAGCTATTGAAGAATTTAAAAAGGCTTTAGAGGTGAATCCTGATTTTATAGATGCTAATTTATATCTTTCCTGGGCCTATGAGAGAAAGGGATGGAATCTGGAGGCCAGAAAGAAATTAGAAGAAATAGTGCAATTCAACCCATTTTATGCCTTGGCCCAATATAGTTTGGGGGTTTCTTACGAGAGAAAAGGTTGGTTGGAGATGGTTATTCAACAGTATAGAAAAGTGTTAGATATCAATTATGATGATGGTTTGACTAGATTAAGATTAGGCAGTTTATATTTTCAATTAGGGAAATATGAAGAAGGGATTGTCCTTTATAGAGAAATTTTATCCTGGAGGCCAGATGATCCTTCGGTTTATAGGAACATAGCTGATGGTTATGTAAGAATGGGGAAGGAAGACCAGGCAATTAAAGTTTTAGAAGAAGCAAATGCAATATTCCCCTATAATTCATCAATATATTCTCAACTGGGTTATCTTTATCATGAAGAAGGAAACGAAGAGAAAGCTGTAAGTTTATGGAGACAGGCTTTAGAGATTTCTCCTGGATTTCTTCATTTGAGGGATTATATAGATTTTATTTCGGAAAAAGAGGAAATAGTTGAGGTAGATGCCCGCGAATTAATAGCCAAGGCCCCTTCTGCAGAAGAATTTCCTGATGCAAGTGCAGCTATACTTTTAAATGAAGTGAAGAGAGTTATTCATTTAGATGGGACATCTTCTACGACTTATCATAGGATTATTAAGATCTTTAATAAAAGAGGTATTGAAAAATTTGGAGAAGTATTTATAACTTATAATGCCTGGGGGGAAAGGATAACCATTAAAAAGGCCAGAACTTTTAAATTGGATGGTACTGAGGTGGAAGCTACTTCTATAAAGGACATTTTTCCTCTGGAGGGATATCGTTTATATTCTCATGTTTCTCAAAAAGTTATTTCTATGCCCGCCTTAGAAGAGGGGGTGACAATTGAATATCAATATACCTTAGACGATTATAGTCGAGGTTTTATAGGTAAAAATTTTCAGGATACTTTTTATTTACAAGATTTTGAACCTATTCAATCTTGTAGATATGTGCTTACTATTCCTGAGGGAGTACAAATCAAGATAGTTAATTTTAAAACTGATATTGAGCCCGAAATTAAAAAAGATGAGAGTAAAGTTATTTATACCTGGGAAGCTTCTGATATTTCTCAAATTATTTACGAAAGCGATATGCCTCCCTTCCACAATATTGCACCCCGGATTACTGTAAGCAGTTTTTCTTCCTGGGAAGAGATTGCTTCCTGGTATTATGATATATCTCGTGAACAGAGCAAAGCTGATCCTGACATTAAAGCCAAGGTTGTTGAACTTATCCAAAATGAAACTACCCTTGAAGGAAAGATTCGAGCTCTATACCATTATGTAATTACTGAGATAAGATATCTCGGTTTAGAATTTGGAATAAGTGGGCATATGCCCCATGAAGCTTCTGAGATATATAAATATAAATATGGAGATTGCAAAGATAAGGCTACTTTGCTTATTGCTATGTTAAAGGAAGCAGGAATAGAAGCTTATTATGTACTTCTCAGGACCAGATATAGCGGAGAAATAGATCTTGATTTACCCAGTTTTCAATTTGACCATGCTATTGCTGCCGTTCCTCTAAATGGAGAATTAATGTTTTTAGATGGTACTGCTGAAAATTATTGTTATGGTGAATTACCAGCAATGGACCAGGATGTCTGGGCTATGGTGTTAATCGATGGAGAAGGAAAATTTATGAAGGTACCGATGCAGTCAGCAGAAAGAAATAAGAGGGTAAGAGAAATAAAATTAGATTTAAAGGAAGATGGATCAGTCAGTGGTGAAATCACTGTTTTACAATCAGGAATTTTTGCTGCCTATTATAGAAGCATTTTTAAGGATTTGGGAGAAACAAAAAGAAAGGAATTAATTCAAAATTCTTTAAGTTCAAGTTGTCCTGGTTCAGTTTTAGAAGAATTTAGTTTTTCTGATTTGGCTGATCTCAATATACCAGTAGAACAGAGATATAAATTCCGAGTTCCCAGTTATGCCAGAAAAGTAGGAGAAAAATTGCATCTTAAACCTTCCATTATTGAAAGGGTAGAATCTACCAGTATAGTAGCCAAGGAGGAACGAAGATTCCCAATGTATTTTTATAGCCAATATTGTACCCATAACATAGTGGAAATTACTATTCCAGAAGGATATAAGGTAGAGAGAATTCCAGATGATATTGATTTAGTCTTACCTTTCGGGTCTTATAGAGTTAAATATTCAATAGAAGAAGACCTTATTAAATATGAGAGATATTATAAATTTAATACTTTTGAAATATCTAAAGAGGAATATTCTTCCTTCAAAGAGTTTATAGAACGAATTGCCCAAGAAGATGCCCAAGAAATAATCTTGAAGCAGTGAAACAGGAGACGGTTTTCTGCATCAAAGATTCAAGAAAAAAAGTTGACAAAAATACTCATATATCATATAATTTTTTTGTATCGCTGATTGATTTGAGGAAATTATTATGTGCGGGAAAGGAGTAAATGGTTTTATGAAAAGGATTTATATGGATCATGCGGCAACTACCCCTACCGATAACGAGGTAGTTAAAGCGATGGAACCATATTTTACTCAAAAATATGGGAATCCTAATAGTATACATTCCTTTGGACAGGAGGCGAGAGATGCAGTAGAAGAAGCCCGAAAAAAGGTAGCTCATCTAATCGGAGCAAATCCTTCAGAAATTATTTTTACTGGTGGAGGAACGGAATCTGATAATTTTGCTATAAAAGGTATAGCCTGGGCCAATCAGAAAAAAGGAAATCATATTATTACTTCAAAGATAGAACACCATGCTGTCTTACATTCCTGTCAATTTTTAGAGAAACACGGATTTAGGGTAACCTATTTACCGGTAGATAAATATGGGCTAATAGACCCTGATAATGTTAAAAAGGCTATTACTGACCAAACAATATTGGTAACTATTATGCATGCCAATAATGAGATTGGTGCTATCGAACCGATTAAAGAGATAGGGAAAGTAGTCAAAGAAGCAGGAATATATTTCCACACCGATTCGGTTCAAACCGTAGGGCATATTCCTATAGATGTTAATGATCTGGGAGTAGATATGTTATCAATGTCTGGCCACAAATTGTATGGACCTAATGGGGTTGGAGTATTATATCTTAGAAAAGGGACCAGGATAGATTCTTTAATAGGTGGTGGTAGCCAGGAGAAAAATAGAAGAGCAGGTACGGAAAATGTGGCTGGAATAGTGGGTATGGGAAAAGCTGCTGAGTTGGCCGAAAAGAGATTAGTCCAGGGAGAAGAGGATAAGTTAATAAAGTTGAGAGATAGACTAATTAAAGAAATTACTGAAAAAGTAGATCATGTTCTTTTAAATGGCCACCCTAAAAAGAGATTACCAGGAAATGTCAACTTATGTTTTGAGTTTATTGAGGGAGAATCTATGTTGCTCAACTTAGATATGGAGGGGGTGGCAGCTTCCAGTGGATCAGCCTGTACCTCTGGTTCTTTAGAACCTTCTCATGTATTATTGGCTATAGGACTTCCTCCAGAGATAGCTCACGGCTCTCTGCGATTGACCCTGGGTAAAGATAATACTGAAGAAGAAGTAGAGTGTGTTATAGATATTTTACCTAAAATTATAGAAAAATTACGAGCCCTTTCTCCTTTTAAAGGTAGTTGGGAAGGGCTGAAAAAATAATATAAAAATCGGAATTCAGAAGGAGAATTGCTGCATGAGTATGTATAGCGATAAAGTGATGGAACATTTTAAAAATCCTCATAATGTGGGAGAAATTAAAGATGCTGATGGAATAGGAGAAGTGGGTAATCCTATCTGTGGGGATATAATGAAAATTTATATAAAAGTAAAAGATGATAAGATAGTCGATTGTAAATTTAAAACTTTCGGCTGTGGAGCCGCTATTGCCACCAGCAGTATGGTTACCGAGATGGTGAAAGGTAAGACTATCGAAGAAGCTTTAGAAATTTCTAATAAAACCGTAGCTGAAGCTTTAGGTGGACTTCCACCCATTAAAATGCATTGTTCTAATTTAGCAGCTGATGGACTTTCTAAGGCTATTGAAGATTATAAGAAAAAAATTCAAGATTCAAAATTAAAAACAGAAATTAAAAACCAATGTAAAAAAATGTAAAGAGGATTTAAATAGTGTTGGTATTAAGTGAAGTATCTTTAATGGCCGCTTTTTTAGCCGGTCTTTTATCATTTATTTCTCCTTGTGTTTTACCTTTAGTACCCGGATATATTTCTTTTATTTCCGGAATATCTTTAGAAGATATAGAAAATAAGAGACAGCAAAATAAAAATACTATAATTATTAGTTCTTTATTTTTCATCATTGGATTTTCTTTAATATTTATTCTCCTGGGAGCAACCGCAACTTTATTGGGTAGTTTTTTACTGGAGAAGTCCTTTATCTTAAAAAAAGTAGCAGGATTAACAATTATTCTTTTTGGCATACATATATCGGGATTGTATAGAATAAAATTTTTAGATTATGAAAAAAGGATATATACTAATACCAGGCCAGTCAATATTATAGTAGGTCCTTTTCTGATGGGCTTAGCTTTTGCTTTTGGTTGGACTCCTTGTATTGGACCTATACTTGCTGGGATATTGGTATATGCCGGAACTCAAGAAACAGTTTATCAGGGAATTTTATTACTCACGGTTTATTCAGCTGGCTTGGGGATTCCCTTTTTGTTGACCGCCCTTGCTATTAATAGATTTTATTTATTTTCTAATAAGATTAAAAAACATTTTAAGGTAATTGAGATAATAGGGGGAATATTACTAATACTGATTGGAGGTTTAATCCTTACTGATAATTTACAGAGAATAGTATATTATTTTATTCAGTAAAAAAATAAGTTATTTTGATAATTAAAATTAATGTCATAAAAAAGCAAAAAATTTAAATTAAAATGATTAATAGGAGTTTAAGGTGAAAGATGAAAATTTTTTCCACAAAAAGAGACAAGATAATAGTTTTAGTAATTTTGGTAATATTGATTTTTTTCGTAAGTATGGGACTATATTTTAAGACAAACCAGCAGAATATGGAAGCAGTAGAAGAAATTAAGCCATTAGTTTTTACCTGGTTGCCTTATAATGAAGGATTGTTGAAAGCAGAGAAAGAGAGTAAATACGTTTTGATCTATTTTTATACTAATGAATGTGGTTGGTGTAAAAAGATGGAACAAGAAACATACTTTAATAAAGAGGTAAAAAAGATACTATCAGATAATTTTGTGGCCATTAAAATAAATGCGAGATCAAAAAATAAAGTAGTAGAAAACGGGAAAGAGATTAGCGAAAGGGAATTGGCTATAATGTACCAGATTAGTGGCTATCCTACTACCTGGTTTTTAGAAAGTAATCATAGCCGGATAGCTCCTTTGCCAGGATATGCTCCTACCGAGCAATTTGTTCCGGTAATAAAATATATTGGAGAAGGATGGTATAAAAGTATCTCTTTTGAGGAATATTTGGAAAAAATATAAATTAATTATAATTTTGTTGTTGTAAATGGATTTAATCAATTCAAAGGGTCAAGGGATTATATAATTCTTGTAAATTAACCTTGGCCTTTCTTTGTAAGTAAAATAAAAATAATAATAGATCAGATAGTCGGGTTAAATAATGGTTAGCATAGAGGATAAAATTAATAATATATTAGAAGAGATCAAAAAAACAAGTCAAGGAGAAGAAGTTGTAGTGGCTTTTTCAGGTGGATTAGATAGCACAGTAGTGTTAGCCCTGGTCAACCAGACCTTAGGGAAAGAAAGAGTTGAGGCAATTACCGTTAGTTTTGGAGAATACAGCTATAGCAAAAGTTTAGAAAATATTCAAAGTATTAGTAAAGGTCTGGATTTAAAATTAAGAATTATTCAAGGGAAGAAGGAGCAAGAAAGAGTTTTAAAGAGAGGTCCTGCTTGTAATAAGTGTACGAGAATAGCTAAATTAGGGAGAGTTAAAAAAGAATCTAATGGAAGGCTAGTTTTGACTGGTTCAAATCAGAGTGATAGCTGGGGTAAGAGAGGTTTAAAAATATATGGTGGATTCTATGCCCCGCTATTGGAGAAAACCAAAAAAGAGATAAGAGAGATTGCCGACTATCTTGATTTAAAAATTTTAAAAATTGGGGAGAGTAAATTTAGAGAGGGTTGCAAATTAAAACATTTACTTAAACCGTTAGCTGCTCCTCATTATCATGGTCAGGCGGCAGCAGAAGCAAATGAATTAATTTTAAATATTTTAGAAAAAGAGGGATATAAAGCAAATTTAGCTAATGTCAAAGTTATAGGTCCTCTAAATAAAAATATTGGGTTAATAAATATATTACCTTTACCTGATGAAAAGTTTAAAAAAAGGGTAACCGAAGAGTTAAAAAAGATAAAAACTTTAGAAGAGGTGATATTTTTAGATAAACCGATTAAATTGATTATTAAAGCAAATAAAGGACAGTTTGATAATCAACATTCCCGATATTGGTTAGAAAAGGGAAGGCTGCAACCAGATTTTTCCGTCCCCATAGAAGTGGATTGGTTATTGACTACTAATAAGAGTCTCGCTACTTTTCAGGTCATTGATTATAAAAATTCAAGGAGGTAAAACTTATGTCTAATCAAAAATTATCTGAATTTGATATCCAGGAAGCAATAAAGGATGTAGCTAACTTGATGGGAGTTGCTGCCCGTACCGCACCCAAATCAGCTGGTAAAGATTTTGTAGTTATCAAGGTTATTTACGGAGAAGATGTAACTAGATTGGCTGAAGAAATGATCCATTATGGCGAAGAGTTGGGTAAGAAAAATTTCGACCGTGATGGTGCTAATGTCAAAAATTCCCTAGCTGTTTTATTAATAGGGATAAAAGATGCCCAATCGCTCGGTTTGAATTGCGGTGCCTGTGGGTATGACCAGTGTGCTGACCGAATTTCCCGTAAGGGGAGTGAATTTGATGGACCTCAATGTGCTTTTAGACTCTTAGATATGGGAATTGCTATTGGCTCAGCCGTTAAAACTGCTGGAATAATGAATGTAGATAATCGGATAATGTATCGGGCAGGAGTCGTGGCCAAAAAAATGGGTCTAATAGATGCAGATTTTGTAATGGGTATTCCTTTATCGGTAACTGGTAAGAGTATTTATTTTGACCGATAAACTTAGTTAACAATAAATTTATTAAAAAGGCGAAAAAAGTAATCTTTTGAGAAAAAATTTCACAGTATTTTAATATAAAAATGGGAAAAATTAACTCTTTTTGATAAAGGCGATTACTATAAATAAGAAAAATATTGGAAAATTTACCTTATAATATTTAAGCAAAATTTCTAAAACTATTTATTTACTTCATATTTCAGAAAATATTTTTAAAAGATAAAAAATTTAAAAGGCATTTTTAAAAATTGGCACAGTAATTGCTTCTATATAATGGTTAGAAAAAGATAAAAAAGGAGGTGAATTTAGATGAAGAGGAAACTGGTTATCCTAACCTTAGTAGTAGCAATAACAGTGGCGTTTTTAAGTTTTGCTCAATTCACTTATGCTCATCAAGAAAATACACCCTTAATGAAACAGAAGATGCTACAGCACAAAAGTGGTGAATTTAGAGAAATGATGGAAAGGAGACTAAAAGATAGTCCTGCAGCAAAAATGAAAAAATTTATCGAATCTCTAAATCTATCTGAAGAACAAATAACTGAAATTAAGAAAATTTTATTAGATTTTCAAAAAGATACACTTGAGCTTAGGAATAGGATGCAGATTGGAGAATTAGAAGTAAAAGCATTGTTGTTAGAACCGCAAACTGAGTTGGTAAAGATTAGAGCAAAACTGCAAGAAGTTGCTGATTTACAGGTAGAATTAAAGGTTAAGACAATTGGAAAATATTTAGAAATTAAGGATTTATTAACTCCTGAACAGCAAGTAAAATTACCATTAGGTGTTCCTTTCCAAATATTTGCTCTAGAAAAGATGGGTATGGGTAGAATGATTAAAAGTTATTGTTGGTAAATAAAAAGCAATAAAGAGTAAATTTAAAAAGGGAGGAAAATAAGTTTTCCTCCCTACAACTTATTTTTATATCGAGGTGTAAATGAAAAATGATGAAAACTAAACTATTAAAAATAAATAGAAATTTTATACTTGCTACAATTTTAATCTTTTTTCTTTCTTTAAGCTGGGTACAGACAGTAAACGCAGAACCTCAACAAGATAAATCTTATTTATCGCTCGAAGCTTTAAGTGATAGTATTGCAGATATTGCGGAAAAAGTTGGTCCGGCTGTAGTTAACATAGATACAATAAGAATGGTAAAAACTGATTTTCCATTTTTTGATGATCCTATATTTAGGAGATTTTTTGGACGTGAATTTGAGGAATTTAGGAGGACAATTCCCCAAAAAGGCACAGGTTCTGGATTTATCATAAATCAAGAAGGTTATATTCTTACCAATGAACATTTAATACATAAAGCTGAAGAAATAAGAGTAACACTTTCCGATGAAAGAGAATTTGTTGGAAAGGTAGTTTGGCCAGATGAAGAGTCAGATTGGGCTATAGTAAAGATAGAAGCAGATCATTTACCTACAGTAAATTTAGGTGATTCAAGTAAATTAAGAGTTGGAGAGATAGTAATTGCTATTGGTAATCCCTATAGAATTCAACAAACCGTAACGATGGGTGTAATTAGTGCTTTAGATACTATTCCGATAAATATAGAAGGACATGTTTATAGAAATTTTATTCAAACTGATACAGCTATCAATCCAGGAAATAGTGGTGGTCCTTTGATTAATGTAAAAGGAGAAGTTGTTGGAATAAATACAGCAATCTTTCGTTCTTTTCAGGGCATTGCTCAGGGTATTGGATTTGCTATTCCTATTAATGTAGCTAAGAAAGATATAGATGAAGTGATTAATTCAGGTAAAGTAAGAAAATCATGGTTAGGTGTGTATATTCAGGAGGTTACCCCGGAAATTGCAGAACAATTTAAACTTCCTAAAGCTAAAGGTGTTTTAGTATCACAGGTCATTAAAGACAGTCCAGCAGAAAAAGTGGGAATAAAAAGAGGAGATATAATTATTGAAGTTGATAATCAGGAAGTTAATTCTCCTGATGAACTTCAGAATAAGATTAGAAGTATAGAAATTGGCAAAATGGCAAATATTAAAATTATACGAAATGGTGAAGAAATTTCATTGATGGTAAAAATTAGTGAGATGCTTTCTGAAGGATTAGAAGAAAAAGAAGAAGTCTCCAAAGAGAAAGTATTTTCTGTGCAAACAGGAATAAAAGTTGAAGAAGTTACCCCTAATATTGCTAAAGAATTAGGATTGCCCTGGGTAAAAGGGTTGGTAATAACCGAAGTGACCCCAGGTAGCTCAGCAGATGATATGGGCTTACAAAGAGGAGACGTGATTCTGGAGGTAAATCGAACAGAAGTATCCTCTATCGATGAATGGGAAGAAATAATAAGTAAATTAGAACCAGGAGATACACTACTATTATTAAAATTTCGTAACCGCCACACCTACTATGTCCCAATTAAAGTAGAAAAAATTGACTGAACTGAATCATATTGTCATTGCGAGGAGCAACGCGACGAAGCAATCTCTATTTAGTATATAGTATATCGTATGTCGTATATCGTGAAGAAAATAGAAGCTAGAATCCAGAATCCAGAATCCAGAATATTACAGGCGGATAGCGTTTAGAGTTTAGGAAGTAGGGCGTATTGCAATACGCCCCTACAATGACTCAAAACTTATAAGGTGTAGGGGAAATAAAGATAAAAAGCTGGAATATTGAATGTATTCCAGCTTTTTTAAAATTAATTTTAAAATATGATAAAATAGAAAAGTGTAAATAATTACCTAATACATTTTTAATGTAGAATCCAAAAAATTACTTTCAAATTTATAAAAAAAGATGGTTTATAAAATTGAAAAAAGATAAAAATCAAAAATTATCTAAATCAATACCTTTTCGAGAAAGAAATATTGTTTTAGCATTAATTATTATCTTGCTTCTTATCCTATTACTTGGTTCTTTAACCTACAAAGAAGTACAAAGAGAAAGGTATTATTTGTGGGAATTAGCCCGTTCAGAAGGATTAAATATCGCCTTTTCTATTCAAACCCTTGGTCCTAAATTTGTCTTAAATGAAAATATCTTGAAAGAGATTTTAATACTTTTAAAAAAAGAAGGAGTAAGTTATATCGATATTTGCAATGATAGAGGGTTAATCTTGATTAGCACCGAAGAAGAAAGATGGAAAAATACCATAAAAATCTCCAATCCGGGTAAAATTAATTTTATAAATACTCAGGATAAAAAGGGAAATAGAGTACTTCAAATAATAAAACCATTAGATATTTGGAAGATATTACCCCTACGAAATAGTTATTTAGTGGTAGGGGTAAATTTAGAGGGTTATTATGCCCGCTTGAATCAGACCAGAAGAAGAATCATTTTAAATTATAGTATTATAATGGCTCTGGTGTTATTTGGAATTTATGTAATTTTTAAATTACAAGAGACCTATATCGTAAAAAAAACCCTGAACGAAATGAAAATCTATACTTCAAAATTATTAGAGACTATGGATAATGCAGTAATCTCAGTAGATAATAATGGTATTATTAAGACCTTTAATCGTAAGAGTGAAGAAATTTTAAATAAAAAGAGGAAAGAAGTATTAAACAAAGATTGTCAGGAAGTTTTGAATTTGAATGTTGAGGGTGAATGTATTTTTAAGAAATGTCTTTTGGAGAGAAAAAATATTGATCAGGAAATAATTTTAGAAGAGAAAGGGTTAAAGAAAAGAATATTGGAGGTTAACACATCCTTTTTAACTGGTGAGTTGGGGGATATAACTGGGATGGTAGCAGTAATAAGGGATATAACCGAAATTAAGGATTTAAATGAAGAAGTAGCTCGTCATAAAAGATTTGCGGCACTGGGTAAATTATCTGCTGGTATTGCCCATGAAATTAGAAATCCTTTAAGCTCAATTCGGGGGTTAGCCCAATTTGTCTATAATTCATTTTCTAAGACTGATGAAAGAAAAGAAGACCTCAATACCATTATTCAGGAAGTAGATAGACTAAATAAATTAATCATTCAGGTTTTGGATTACGCTAAAGTAAAAGAATTGAATTTAACCTACTTTTCTCTAAATGATTTAATAAATAAGGTTATTGAATTGTTTAGATTAGAAATAAAAGATAAACAGATTAAATTCCATTTAAAACTTTCCCCAAATATATTTCAAATTCAAGCTGATGAAGATCAGATAAAACAGATTTTAATGAATATTATTATCAATGCTATACAAGCCATCCCAGAGAAAGGAGAGATCAAAATTAAAACTGAAAAAGGTCTTTTAAGGGGAGAGCAAGCTATAAAATTAATTATTGAAGATGATGGAATTGGTATTGCCGAGAAGGATCTTAATCAGATATTTGATCCCTTCTTTTCTACTAAAGAGCAGGGTTCTGGATTAGGCCTTTCCATAGTATATAAGCTTGTAGAAGGTCACCAGGGAGAAATAAAAGTAGAATCTAAAGAAGGTGAAGGAATAAAATTTATTATTCTTCTACCTCAAAAAGGAGGGAAGTAATTTTGCGAAAAATATTAGTGATCGATGATGAACAAAATATAAGAAGGATGTTAACCCGTGTACTTTCTACAGAGGGATTTATAGTTAAAGAAGCTATTAATGGTTTAGAGGCTCTGAAGAGATTAGAGGAAGAAAATTACAGTTTAGTATTATTAGATCTTAAAATGCCCGGATTAAACGGAATTGAAACTTTAAAGAAAATAAGAGAATATGATATAAATTTGCCAGTTATTATGATGTCTGCCTATGGCAGTATTCCGGAAGCAGTGGAAGCTATGAAATTAGGTGCTTTAGATTATTTGATAAAACCTTTCGATATCGAAGAATTAAAAATCATAATTAGAAGGGCAATTAAACAATATGAATTAAAGGTAGAAAATATTTACTATCGAGAAGAAGAAGAAAAAAGATTTAACTTTGAGGAGATTATTGGAAAGAGTAATTCTATAAATAAAGTTTTAGAAATGGTAAAAAGTGTATCTCCCACTCCTGCAACGGTACTCATTACCGGTGAGAGTGGCACCGGAAAAGAATTAATTGCCCGGGCAATACATAAAAATAGTCTACGAAAAAACGGACCATTTGTTGTGGTAAATTGTGTAGCCTTTTCTCTAAACCTCTTAGAGAGTGAACTTTTTGGTCATGAAAAAGGTTCTTTTACCGGGGCTATTGTTAAAAGGATAGGTCGTTTCGAAATGGCTAATGGAGGAACTATTTTTTTAGATGAAATAGGAGAGATAGACTTTTCTATCCAAACAAAATTACTTAGAGTTTTACAGGAAAAGGAATTTGAAAGAGTAGGGAGTTCAAGGAGTATCAAAATTGATGTACGAATATTATCAGCCACTAATAAAGATTTAAAAAAAGAAATAGAAGATAGAAGGTTTAGAGAAGATTTATTTTATCGAATAAATGTCTTTAACATTGATGTTCCTCCTTTGAGGGAGAGAAAAGAGGATATACCTTTAATTGTGGAGCATTTTATCGGTAAATATAATAAAATATTAAACAAGAAAGTTAAAGAAGTTTCTGTAAAGGCTATGGAGTTACTGCTGGATTATAATTATCCCGGTAATATAAGAGAGTTAGAAAATATCATTGAGCGAAGCATGATTATGGCCAAGGATGAAATAATCGATGAAACATATTTTCGTTTTATAAACAACGAAAGACGCATAGAAAAAAAGGGTACTTTAAAAGAGGCAGGAAAAGAGTTAATTATAAAATATTTGATTCAAAATAAGGGTAATCGTACAAAAACAGCAGAGATTTTAGGCATAAGTCGGAGAAGCCTCCAGAATAAGATAAAAGAATATCAGATAAATCTGTAATTTTTAAGCTGAGTGTAAACACAACTCGAAATGAGTCTTTTCTTTCTCTTTACTCAATACTCAATACGCGATACGAAAATTAACTTGACATATTTATTAAAGTATCTTAAACTATGTGCGTAAAGGATAATCCTTTACCGAAGGGCTTGTATCTTGTATAAGAACAAGACCAGGAGTAAATAAAATTAATAGAATTTCGTCTAGTATCTTAAGACGGAACTAGAACGGAGGTGAAAAAAGTGAATAATACTTCTATTGCATCAGGTTTTAAACTTACTACTCGCCAAATGGCTATTTCCGGTATGTTAGGAGCCATTGCCATCATTTTAGGGGTAACTCGATTAGGATTTATCCCTGTCCCCACTCCTGCAGGGCACGCTACTATTATGCATATTCCCGCAATTTTGGGAGGAATACTTGAAGGCCCAATAGTTGGAGCTTTAACCGGCCTAATCTTTGGGCTATACAGTTTTTTAAATGCTACTAATCCCATATTTGCAGATCCTCTGATTGCTATTTTACCCAGGATATTTATTGGGGTAACTGCCTATTATGCCTATAAATATTTGGGAAAGAGTAGTATATTGGCAGCGGTAATTGGAACTCTAACTAATACTGTGGGAGTCTTAGGTTTAGCTACTATAAGGGGATATCTACCTGTTAAGGCTAGTGCCAGTATTGCTGTTGTTCATGGTACTCCAGAGGTTATTGTGGCAATATTATTAGTAGTTATCCTGGTTAAAGCTTTGAAAAAACTTGGTTATTAGGATAAGTTCTTGTATTTGAGAAAGCAGCTGATATAGGGCAGGGAAAATGTTGTTTTCTCTGCCCTATTTTTTAATGCCTTCTCAATAGGTACGAAAAATTTTTTAAATAGATTTGAAATGTTAATGATAGAAGATAATATAGGAAACTATAAAAAGGAGGGTTATAGTTATAATGATATTAGCAATTGATGTAGGCAACACTCATACTGTAGTAGGGGTTTATGATGATAAAAAATTACTTAGTTATTGGAGAATTTCTACTGATCTAAATAAAACAGAAGATGAGTATGGAATGTTAGTTAAAAATTTACTTTCCAATTCTAATTTAGCCCTTTCAGATATTAAATCAGTAGTTATATCTTGTGTTATTCCACCGGTGAGCTGGATATTAAAGAAGATGTCCATAGATTATTTTAAAGTTTCTGCTCTTATTGTGGGTCCAGGGATAAAGACCGGGATTTGTATTAAGACAGATAATCCTAAAGAGGTGGGAGCAGATCGGATTGTCAATGCTATTGCTGCTTATAAATTATATGGGGGGCCGGTAATAATTGTAGATTTTGGAACAGCCACTACATTTTGTGCGGTTGATGCAGATGGAATTTATTTAGGTGGGGCTATTGCTCCCGGGTTGGAAATTTCCGTAGAAGCTCTGTTCGAAAAGACAGCCAAGTTACCCAAAATAGAAATAATAAAACCCAAACATTCTATAGGTAGCAATACTATTACGGCAATGCAGTCAGGGATGTTTTTTGGTTATTTAGGATTAATTAATGAATTAATTAGACGATTTAAGAGAGAGTTAGGCGAAGATTCTGTAGTAGTAGCTACGGGAGGCCAGGCGGAATTGATCGGAAATGAAAGCAAATTGATTGATAAGATTGATCCATTGTTAACTTTAGAGGGTTTACACCTGATATATGAGATGAATAAATAATTTAGTCGTTAGTGAATGGTTTATTAGTATATCATATCGTGTATCGAGTATCGAGTTAAAGAAATTAGGATTCAGGTGTAGGGGCACAATGAATTGTGCCCTTCTTTTGTAATTCATAGACAGGCGAGACGCCTGTCCTACTATTAGAAGGCTAACCAACTAACAAATCTTCTGTTTTCTTTCTTTTCTTCACTATATACTATATACTTGTACGATAATAATAACCCTGATATTAACTAAATATGTTAAAGTGATACTGGAAGAGTTTAGCCTGGGTTGGTCAGCCATATACTGGAACCATCCGGAGGATGAGTTCGTTATCGAGATGGACCGCCCT
>JAUWHZ010000025.1 GCA_030605615.1 Atribacterota bacterium
AGAAAATTAATAAATATTCTTTAAATATGTTTAATAATTTTCAACTTTTACTTCATAATAAGCTCGAGGGTGCTTACATACCGGACAGACTTCAGGTGCCTCAGCCCCTTCATAGATATTACCGCAATTTCGGCATTTCCAGAATATTTTACCTTCTTTTTTAAACACCTTATCTTTTTCTATATTTTTAAGAAGTTTCTGATAACGCGCCTCGTGCCCTTTTTCAATTTCGGCGATCCCCTCAAACATCTTAGCAATCTCTTCAAACCCTTCTTCTCTTGCATCTTTTGCCATACGAGGATACATTTCTGTCCACTCGAAATTTTCCCCGGCTGCTGCTGCTTTTAAATTCTCACTTGTATTTCCGATTCCTGCTAATTTTTTAAAATGGAGCTTGGCATGTTCCTTTTCATTTTCTGCTGTTTCTAAAAATAAAGAGGTAATCTGTTCATATCCTTCTTTCTTGGCAACAGATGCAAAATAAGTGTATTTGTTTCTGGCCTGGGATTCCCCGGCAAAGGCTTCCATTAAATTTTTTTCAGTTTTTGTTCCTTTTAAATCTTTCATTTTTTATATCCTCCTAAAATATTTTTTTAAAATAGATTTTCAAATCTACTTTTTGTTTAATTTTTGGGTTACAATCACTTATAGATTTTTATGTTTTTCTGCTATTTCACCGGCTAATTTTATCAAAGAATTATAATCTTCTTCTTTGGGATAGCCCTTTATAATTACCGGAGAAAGAATTTCTACTTTTAAATTGCCTATCATTGCACTAATATTTTCCAGCATCTTTCCTCCCCACCCGTAAGAACCAATAACCGAAGCATATCTTAATTTTGGCCTTAAAGCATTAGCCAGATAAACGGCTGAAACTACCTGGGGATGTGCACCGGTTAAAACCGTAGGTGAGGCAATTACAATGGTGGCAGCATCCACTAAAGCTATAGCTAATGCACCTATATCGGTCCTGGTAAGATTAAAGAGTTTTACAGTTATCCCATTTTTCATTAATTCTTCAGTTAAGATATACACCATCTCCTCGACACTGCCATGCATGGAAACATAGGGAATGATTACTTCATTCTCCACCTCATCAGAAATCCATCCTCTGTAAGCCGATAAAATAAATTCCGGATGAGAATAAATCTGGCCGTGACTGGGGGCAATGATTTTAATCTTTAATTCTTTCAATCTTTTCAAATGGTTTTTAATATTATTACGGAAGGGCATCATAATCTCCGCATAATAACGCTTGGCAGCAAAATAGGCTTTGGACTCATCATTTACCCATAAATTACTCTCGGCAAGATGTGCTCCGAACAGGTCACAGCTGAACAAAATCTTATCCTCTTCTAAGTAAGTTAACATGGTTTCAGGCCAGTGTACCCAGGGAGCAAATATAAATCTCAGAGTTTTCCCTCCTAAAGAGAGAGTATCATTATCGTTCACAGTTATAATTCTGTCTTCTTTAATAAGAAGATGTTCTATCAACATTTTCTTACATTTCTCGTTAGTAACTATTTTTGCTTCCGAATATAATTCTAATATCAAAGGAATAGCACCGGAATGGTCCTGCTCAGCATGATTTACCACTATATAATCCAGATGCTCTATCCCTAAATCATCTAAATTATCCAATAAATCATCTTCTTTGGTCGGGTCAACCGTATCGATTAAAGCTGTCTTCTTTTGACCTTTTATCAGATAAGCATTATAACTGGTGCCCTCGGGAAGGGGGATAAGCTCATCAAACATCCTTCTATCCCAATCAATCGCTCCCACCCAGTAGATATCTTTTTTTATCTTTTTTACAGTCATTTCTAACTCACCTCTTCAAAATCATCTTTGCCAACACCACATACCGGGCATAGCCAATCATCAGGTAGATTTTCAAAGGGAGTTCCTGGATTTACCCCTGACTCGGGATCACCTTTCTCAGGCTCATAAATATATCCACAAACAGTACATTTATACTTAACCATTTTTTTTAGCTCCTTTCTTTCTTTATTTATTTCTCTTTCCACCTTGGCAATATAAGTAGGTGCAGCCTTGGGAGAGATGCCTTTCTTCACCTGATGGTAATAATCATAAGTCAACGGTTTTGCTTTTTTAATATTTTCTGCATCGACAACTTTACCTATAAATAAAGTGTGAGTCCCTGCATCGATTGCCTTAATAATTTCTGCTTCGATATAAGCTATGGTGTTTTCCATAATTATTGGCGAACCGGTTACCCCAATTTTATAATTTAGTCCTTTGAATTTGTCTTCATCTCTTCCGGATTTAAAACCAAATCTTCCGATAAATTTCATGTCAACTTCCTGTTCTAAAACCGAAACAGAAAAGACTTTACTTTTGGTAATAAACTCATGGGTAAAATTATTTTTATTAATGCTAATCGCTATAGTGGCGGGTTCCGAAGTTATCTGAAAAACTGTATTAGCAATCTGCCCATTTATCCTATTCCCATTTTTCGAACTGACTATATAAAGACCATAACTAATATTGTAAAGAACTTTTAAATCCACTTTATCATCTCCTTTTGAAAAACCAAAAACCTATAACTCTCTACCTGCTCCCGTATTTACAATATTATTTATCTTCTTTATATGTCCACAATCCATGAATACTACAGTATTCTCTAATTTTTTCTAATCCTTCTACATCTCTAAAGAGGGACTCCGGCTTATCGCCTGCTTTTAAGAAATTTCGAGAAGCACCTTTTTCGGTAATAATCTCAATCCATTCAATGTAGTGTTTTTCTTCCATAGGATGCAGGGTGGAACCAACTACAGCTTTAATCCCGGAAGGAATTTTTTCCATCACCGGTACATGTTTCTCGGTAGCCTGTTCAGCAGTTTGCTCTTCCATCAGCTTCATTTCTTGTCCGCAACAGACTAAAGCTCCCCTACCCGAGTGTAATACCTCAACAATATTCCCGCAAATCTCACATTTATAAACTTCCAATCTTTTAGTCATCTACTTTGCCTCCTTCTTTTATTAAAGATACTATAGTAATATCTTTTTCTATTCTATTTATTTCTATTCCAGGCTTTCTGTATTCTACTAAGGTGTTCTTTGGTGGCAGCAGCTAAATTAAGTAAAATTTGTTTTAATTCTGCCGAATCTCCTTCAAAAACTTCGAAAAATTTCTTCTCTATTAAGCCATTTTCGAGATCCCGGGCTGTAGACAAAGCTTTCATTAATGACATCTCTTGCATCTGTGCTTTAGATAATTGGTTATTTAGATATCTTAAAGAAGTTTTCATTGCCTCTTTGTTAAATCTATCCTCTTTAAAATATACAGAACCTTCTTTTATTTTAGAATGAAGTCTTTGTACCCAATTAGCATGTCCTATTTCTTCGGCTGACAATTTTGACCAAAAGTCTTTCTCGTCTAAAAATTTTTTAGCATATTCTTTATATAACTGACTAAGTGCTCTCTCATGTTTAGCTAATAGTTCTATTATTTCAATTTGAACTTCTTTTAAACTCACAAACTATTCCTCCCGATAACTTCTCTACAAACTAAACATATTTTAAATATGCCTTCAAAAATCTTTTTTATTTCTCTCTCTTATATAAACCGACTAATTCAGTTTCAGCCAGAATATGTCCTTCCATGGCTTCCTCTAATTCCTTCTTCTTGCAACCCTCTTCTATATGAAGTTTTTCATCAAGAGCATATAATTTAAAGAAATAACGATGAGTACCCGAAGGAGGACAGGGACCTCCATACTCCAGTTTTCTGAAATCATTAGTCCCTTGAGTGCCTGGAACAGTATCTTCCTCAATAATATCAGTAACATGGATATTAAATACCACCCAATGAACCCAGGTTCCCATTGGTGCATCAGGATCATCCATAATAAGGGCTAATCTTTTAGTTCCTTCTGGTATATCCTCTATAATTAGGCCAGGATTAATATCTTCTCCTTCACAAGTAAATTTTTTAGGAATAAATTCATTGTTTTCAAACTCAAGACTTTCTAATTTCATGACTTTATCCTCCTTTTTTATATTTTAGATTTTCTATTTCTTTTTCTAACCAATCAGGATATTTAGGTACTGCGCCAGATTGGGAAACAACAAAATTACCCACTATTTCTGCAAACTCTGCTGCCTCATATATGCTGGTTCCACATAAATAAGAAAACAAAAAGCCCGCACTATAACTGTCTCCACCTCCTACGGTATCAGCTACAGGTCCATTTATGCCTGCTGCTTTCTCCAACTTGCCATTATGATAAATAGATGACCCATTCTTACCGTGAGTAATACAGACAATAGAAAGGTCATATTCCTGACAAATAAGCTGAGCAAGTTCTTCTTGTTTTAATGTTTGATCGAAGAGGAGCTCAGACATAATAAGAGCCTCCCTATCATTTAGCTTTACAATTGAGCTCTGGCATAAGGATTTTTCAATCCATTCCTTTTCATAGTAATTTTGTCTCAAATTTAGATCATAAAATATATGAAGAGGGTGTACCCAAGAAATAACTTGACTGAGTAGTTCTCGGTTTTCTTTCGTCCGTTGAGCAAGAGTTCCAAAACATAATACCCCCCACTCAGTTTTTGCTAAACTATCCATTAAATCTTGATCTAAAATAATATTATCCCAGGCTACATTCTCGTTTATTAGATAAGTAGGATGACCCCTTTCATCCAGGCTTACCTCTACAACCCCGGTGGGTAAATGGGGGTGAATCTTGATAAATGTAGAATTAATAGCCCGTTTTTCTGCTTCTTTTAAAGCCTTTCTGCCTAAGGCATCTTTGCCAACTGAAGAAATAAGTGTTGATTTAAGTCCCATTTTCGATAGATGAGCAGCAAGGTTAAAGGGAGCGCCGCCAATATAAGGTTTGCCATTTATAATATCCCAGAGAATTTCTCCAAACAATAGCACATTCAATCTTTCATCCCTCCTTAAAGATCAAAAACTCTAACTTATGTTCCTATTATCTATAACTATAATTCTATAAAATTTTAAAAAATCCTCTTTTTTATTAAAAATATATAAAATTATCAGATATTTTTTTAAATGTATTCACTTGCTAAAAATGTAAAAAGGAATATAATTAAGAAAAATTTCCAATTAAGGGGGGGATGATGTTGAAAATAAAAGAAGTTATGATACCAGATTTAACTTCCGTATCTGACGATACCCCTATAAAAGAGGTCGTCAAGATTATGAGCCGACAGCGTATAGTGGGTTTACCGGTAGTTGACAATGAACAGAATGTAATAGGAATGATTACAGAGAGTGATATTGCTAAGGCTTGCTTGCCTGGCTATTATAAAGAATTGCAAAATCCATCTTTTCTTCCTGACTTTGACCAATTTTCCCTGCAAGCTAAAAAGATTGCCCATTTACCGGTAAAAGAGTTTATGACCAGAGAAGTTTTTACAGTGGAAGAAGATACCAGCCGAACCGAGGCAGCAAACTTGTTGTTTAGAAAGCATCTAAGAATTTTGCCTGTGGTAAGAGAAGGAAAATTGGTAGGCATATTAACTCCTTCATCTTTATGTAAAAATGCAATGGAAGATAAAAGGAACAAATAATGAACCAGACCATTATAGCTTTAATAATATTCATTGCTACCCTTGTATTTGTTAGCATGGAAAAAATCAATCGTACTGTTATTGCTTTAAGCGGAGCCCTTCTTTTTATTTTATTCAAAATACTAAATCAACATGAAGCTTTTTTAGCTATAGACTTTAACACCATCGGCCTATTAACTGGAATGATGGTCATGGTCTCTATAATTAAAAAGACCGGACTATTTCAGTACTTAGCTATTAAAATATCCAAACTTGCTCGGGGAAATATTTTTTACCTCTTATTTTTTCTGAGTACTATTACCGGCATCCTATCCTCGATTCTGGATAATGTCACTACCATAATATTAATTGTTCCTATAACTTTAGCAATCTGTGAAAACTTAGAAATTTCTCCCATTCCTTTAATATTATCAGAAATATTTGCCTCTAATATTGGGGGGACAGCAACCCTTATCGGTGACCCTCCTAACATAATAATCGGGAGTGCAGCTCATCTATCTTTTATGGATTTTATCCTGAACCTTGCTCCTTTCGTCCTGGTTTTATTAATCCTCCTGCCTTTCTTTGTTAGGTTGTTTTATAAAAAAGAGATGTCTCAAAATATTGAGGAGGCCTGGGAGAAAGTGGAGAAATTTGATGAAAAGAAAGCTATTGAAGATCCGCGGTTATTAAAAAAATCATTGATTGCCTTTTTTCTAACTATGTTAGTCTTTGTCTTCCATCATAATTTAGGTTTAGAAGCAGCTACAGTGGCTTTAGCAGGAGCAACTCTCTTACTTTTGGTCAGTAACATAGACCCGGCAGATACTCTTTTAGAAGTCGAATGGTCTACTCTCTTCTTTTTTATGGGGCTCTTTATTGTAATTGCGGGGGTAGAAAAGGTAGGGCTTATTCAATGGTTAAGCAGTAAAATTATTAATCTAACCGGGGAGAATCTTACCCTCACTACTCTGGCCGTTTTATGGGTTTCGGGAATCTCCTGTTCTTTTATAAATAATATATCCTACACCATCTCAATGGTGCCGGTAATTCATAATATCGGGGCAGCAACTTCATTTAACCTCAACCCTGTCTGGTGGGCTTTATCTTTGGGGGCCTGCTTGGGAGGAAATGGAACTTTTATTGCAGCAGCTGCTAATTTAGTAGGAGTAAATATATTAAAAAGACAGGGCAGGATAATAACCTTTAAAGATTTTTTTAGAATTGGATTTCCTATTATGTTAATCTCAATTCTTCTTTCTTCTGTCTATCTCTTTCTAAGGTATTTATTGTAAAAATTCAATTTATTTCTTTTAATGTGCTGATAACATCAACCCCCAGACTTGCAAGCTTCTCATAACTATGATGTCCATTGGCAACCAGTAAACAATCGCACCCCATATGTTTTGAAACATCGTAATCATGGATAGTATCTCCTATTAAAAGCACGTCTTGCGGGTTTAAATTTAACTCAGCTATCCACTTTTTTCCTCTTTCAACTTTACTTTCGGCATAGTGGTTTTCTAAACCTATAATTCTGCGAAAATACTTATCGATACCATAATATTTAATCTTTTCTATAAGGACATCTTCTTTTGAAGCAGATAAAATTGATTGGGATATTCCCCTATCTCTTATCTTTTTTAACACTTCTTCTACTTCATCAAATAGCTTACACTCATTAAAGCGCGCATAATATTCACCTATAAATTCAACAGTAAGCTCCTCAAATGATTCATCAGAAAAATCAAATCCAAGTTTTGAATAATAATTCATTACCGGGAAATCAAAAATTTCCCTATATTTTTTTGAATCAATCTTTGGCAAGTTGCGTTTTTTTAACATCTTATTCATTATTTCCACTACTAACCATACGTCATTTATCAATGTTCCGTTCCAATCCCAAATAATATGCCTATACTTGATTATTTTTTCTATCATTCATAACCTCCGAAGCGGACAAATGCGTAATCTTTCCAATAAACGACGCGTCTGATATTCGATTCTTCTAATTAAATCCTATACATTCTTCTCCTCTTATATCCCGACATCCGCCCGACCCTGCTGTTGCTGTCCTTGCTGTCATTCCCGCCCCTGCTTTCGCAAGGATAAACTCCATCTATTCTATCAATCAAAAAGAAGAATATCTTTTCTTTGGCTGGATAGATTTTTTAATTCCTTACTAAATCCTGATTTGGAAAATAAAGTAAAGTATTTTTGTTTAGCATCAAAAAAACTATCGGCTTTTCTTTCTAAATCATCTAATACCTTTAGACCAACTTTTTTATTTCTCCATTTACATTCACCAAAGATAAAAGATTGTTGATCATCATAAGCTACAATATCAATCTCTTCTTTATTGTTCCACCAGCGCCCTATACTTCTGGCTTTAAAAGGAAGCATATTTTTTCTATTTAAATTTTTTAATCTTTGTAAACAAATATCCTCAAATATAAATCCGGTAAAACCATCCAGGGAAGGTTTTATTTTTTCTTGCCACACATAACTAAGGTCACCCTCCTCAAGATAACTCATATTAGGTAAAACATATCTAAACCAAAAGCGGAAGAAGGGATCATTAAGTAGATAAATACCTTTTCTTGATTTATGAGGTTTATCTTCCGTAATCGGGACTTCTCTTTTTACTATACGCAATTCTCTTAAAACACTAAGATATTTATTAACTTTATGTGGGTCGCTAATCCCGGTTTCCTGTACTATTTCATTTAGTCGGATCCTACCAAAGGCAATTGCTTTTAGTATAGAGAAATATATAGCCGGCTCCCGCAATTCCTCTATTAATAAAAAACGAGTTTCGCTAAAAAGAAAACCATTTTTATTTAAAATTTCCTCTTTTACATTTTGTTCTATAGTTTTATGGTCACTAAATCGTTGGAGATATGCAGGTGTACCGCCAAGTATACTATAGGCAAAAACCCTATCCTCTTCAGAATAGCGGGGGAAAAAGAACTTAAGGTCTTCAAAAGATAGTGGATGTAAGGCAATCTGCCCAGTACGCCTACCAAATAAAGGACTCTTGCTCCCCAAGACTTCCTTCTCCATAAAGCTCATATAAGAGCCACATAAGATAAGGAAAATATTACTTTCTTTTCCTTTTTCATCCCAGATTTTCTGCAAGATAGAGGGGAGTGCCGGATTGCTTATACATAAATAGGGAAACTCATCGATAATAATCAAAGGCATTTTAGGGATTAAATGATCAAAGATATATCTTAATAAAGCTTCCCATGAACCAAAGGGCTGGGTTTGTAAAAACGATTCTCCGGTTAACTGAAATATCTTTTCACTAAACTGTTTTAGATGTTCTTGCTCAGAAGAGAGATCCGAGGAAAAAAAGAGGTGTTTTTTATCTTTAGAAAATTGTCTAAGTAATTCAGTCTTCCCAATTCTTCTACGCCCATACATAATTATAAAGCGAGCATTCTGTTCCTTATGTAATTTTTCTAAATAATTTAATTCTTTGATTCTATTGACAAACATAATACCTTCCAAATAGTATACTTTAAAGTATTATACTTATAAGTATACTATATATTATAAATAAGTCAAGAAGAAAATTTAACAATGATTGGTTATCGGCACTCTGTAGGAATAAGATTTATGGAAAATGGTGATCAGGAAACCCTTATACTATAAGGGTTCTGAGAGCAGAATGCGAAATAACGCTTATATGAGCAAATTTTTAATCGAGCTATACTTTACCCCTCAAATATTACTCTTTCTTGACCAAATTTTCACCCCTTCAAAATCTGAAAGTGGCTATTCGTAAGGGTTTTATGGTTTCAGAGAGGTAAAAATACCCTAAAAATAGGGGTCGTAATTGCCGATTTTTCGAAAATTGAGGACTTAAAAAATGCACTTTTCGTGCGTTTTAAGGGCATTCCTGAGGAAGGTCTGAAAGCTTTGTAAATAAAGGGTTATATAAATATAATACGACAAAGGACTATTGCACTGTATATCAAAGAAAGTAGAGTACGAATATGTCTGGGTTACAATTAATATTGCTCAAGATACATTATCTATATACCCATAACTCTAAACCGATAATTAAATATCCCCATCCTCTACCAAAAAGCTCTATTAATTTGTTACATAGTGAACTTTAAAGTTCACTATGTCTGTGTATTTATTAAATATCAACTAATTTAGTCTCAAAAAATATATAGATTAAAATTTAACCCTCAACTTCTGACCCATCACAACAGCTAACATAACTGCAGCTATTACAACCATGCCCTTAGTAATATACTGAAAATAATAAGGAACATTTAACATGGTTAACCCATTATTAAGCATACTTATTATCAAAGCCCCAACAAAAGACCCCATTGCATTTGGTTCACCCTCCCCAAACATTGTAGTACTTAAAAATACA
>JAUWHZ010000004.1 GCA_030605615.1 Atribacterota bacterium
TAACACTCCATAAGAAAAGCCATAGTGGTACTGACTCCGATAGTATCCATCCCGTAATTATCACAATAAAAATTCGCTTCTAAGATAAAATCAGGGTCGAAACATCCGCAACTTCCTCCAAATCCTGCAGTAGTTTCATACTCCGGTCCATCTACCAAAACTTTTTCTCCCTTTAAAGGTCCGGTGGTTAATTCAAACCCATCCACTGCATGAGAACAACGCATAGCACAACCCACCCAACAGGAATCTCCTGCTTGTTTTTGGGTCATACGTTGATGCCATACTTTAGAATTTATTTTAAAAGCATCCGGATGTGAGCCAAATTTATAATTATGGACGGGCAAGCAATTATAATTCTGCATATGGTCTAATAAATTAACTGTTCCTATTTCTCGCATTCCGTTTTGAATATGATCTAATCCTAATATTTCTTTAGTCAATCTTTTTCCGGCTTTTGTAATAAGTTCGGGATAAGCTGCATTATTAGAACCTGCATTTACCCCGGAATATTTAACCACGATTGCCAAAATTTTCTTATCCCGGAAGACACTTCCTGTTCCTCCGCGCCCTGCTTGTTTAATCCGAACTTTCCTGCGGCGCACATCATACCAGGTGACATTTAAAATTCCTAAATTGGTATTTTCCGCACCCCTTCCGGAAGAAACAATACTAAGATTTCTTTTATCTTTTTCATCATCAGCATATCTTTCAGTCAGTTTTTCGATAAGTAAATAAGTATCTGAATTTATTCCCAAAACTTCTTCAATGTCAACTTTTCCTTTATTTCCATCAATAAAAATAATCACATCTTCTTTGGCCTTACCTTGAATCTCTAAAAGGTCCCAACCAGAAAATTTTAAAAAAGGAGCAAGATAACCTCCTGCATTATTATCATTAACTGTTCCGGTCTCTGGTGAAAGAGTTACTACGTGGGTCTTGCCCGTACCAGAATATTGAGTAACCCCACAAATAGGCCCGGTGCAAAAGATTATTTCATTTTTAGAGTCATTCCATTTTGTATTTGATGAAACAGCATCCCACAAATACCATATACCATAACCACGGCCTCCGGTAAAGGTTTCCTTTACCTGGAGATCGATGGGCTTTTCTTCAATCTTGTTTTCTGAAAGGTTAATGTATAAACGCCTATCAGTATAACCTTTTTCTACTTTCCCCGGCTCAAATTCAAAAGATGCTAATATTTTTTGATTTTCTTTGCTTGCTTCAAACATTGACCAATTTTCCTCCATTAATCTGTTTAATTAATAACAACATAAATATATTTTAAAAAATTATTTTAATTAAATTTTACCACATAACACTAAATGAAGCCATTTTGTCTTTTTAAAAACTAAGACAAAATGGCTTCATTTTCGATTATTTGTTGCCAAAAAAATACAGCTTAAACTTCCTTTACTTCCCCTTCCTTATGCTCGGCCAGGGGTAAAGAAATCCCTGCAGACTTTGCTGAAATTGCTGAAAATAGATAAAGTAGAATTCCCACTACTATTATCCCTAAAGGCAATACTAAAGCTACCGACATGCCAGTTCCTGCTACCAGATAAGCTAACATCGCAACTACCGCAGCAGTGAGAGCATAAGGTATCTGAGTCTTAACATGATCTATATGGTCAGAACCTGAGAACATCGAAGACATAATAGTGGTATCAGAAAGTGGTGAACAATGATCTCCCATTACTGAACCGGTTAGTACTGCTGAAATTCCCAAAGGCAAAGGCACTCCTAAAGCCAAAGCTAAAGGTACAGCTATAGGCATAGTGATAGCCATTGTCCCCCAGGAAGTACCAGTAGCAAAAGATATAATGTTACAAATTATAAATATAACCATAGGCAGTAAAAGTGGAGAGATAATCCCTCTAACAGCTTCTACCACATAAGGAGCAGTCCCTATTTCACCGCAAACACTACCAATTGACCAGGCAGAAAGTAAGATCAAGTTAGCCAAAACCATCATCTTGGCTCCATCTATAAAAGCATCCATCATATCAGCTAAAGTTCCAATACCTTGAGCTTTATACATTATTATAGATACGATAACTGCAAATACAGCTCCCCATAAAAGGGCAGTCATAGCATCAGCATCAGAAATTGCGGCAGTAAATGATTCAGCTGAAGTTCCTCCACCGGTCCACCACATTCCAAATATACTAACTCCCACCAGGACTACAATAGGCACTACCATATTCATGGTCTTCTGAGGAACACCTTCTAAGACCCTTAGTTCACTGCCCCCAGAAAGTGGAGTTGCCCCATCACGGAAGACTTTGCCAGTAGTCCTTGTCCGGTATTCAGCCTTTAACATAGGACCATAATCCCTTCCTGATAAGGCAATAGCCAGGACCAATATTATAGCAAAGATACTATAAAACCTATAAGGTATAGAATGTAAGAAAATAGTATAGGGAGTCATTACAACTGAAGTACCTTCTATAGCATCACCAATAAGTCCTACTTCATAACCAACCCAGGTAGAAATCAGAGCTAAAGAAGCTACCGGAGCAGCAGTAGAATCGACTATATAAGAGAATTTTTCTCGAGACATGCGCAGTTTATCAGATACTGCCCTAAAAGCATTACCTACCACAGCAGTATTAGCATAATCATCAAAGAAAATCACTAATCCGAATAACCAAGCAGCAAATTGACCTTCTCGAGCGGTCTTTACTTTTTTGGTAACACTTTTAACAAAGGCTTGTGCTCCACCAGAAAGATAGATTAAACCAATAAGCCCGCCAATTACAAAGTCAAATAGTAAGATGGTAGCATTCCAACTATCGGCTGCATTCTCAACTATATAACCTAAAGTCTTGGTAACTCCACTTATTGGATTCCACCCTATTAGAATAGTAGCTCCTACCCATATACCGATAAACAGGGAGGCTAAAACCTGTCTAGTTATAAAACATAAAGTAATAGCCACTAATGGTGGCAATAAAGATAGAAATCCGTAACTTTTTTCTGCTTCTTCTTCAGCAGCCCAAGCTATCCCAGATAGTATAAAAAACATAAATATCATCAAAGTCAATAATAATATAACCTTATACTTATTCCAGTTATACATTTTTAATTCACTCTCCTTATTTTAAATAATAAGATTTTCCATAAGCTTAATTATATCTCATCTGCAAATATTTCTTAAAATCCTCCTACATCACCTCCTGTCTTTAATTTTTTGACTCAAGACTTCTTCTAAATCCGGTCTACCAATCTCTTGAAGTTCATATTTTACTCTGATTGATTTCTTATTAATCTTAATAATCCGGGTCAAATCTATAGGAGTCCCAATTATTACCAAATCACAATCAGCAGTGTTTATAGTCTCTTGTAGTTCCTGAATCTGCTTTTTACCATACCCCATCGCTGGTAGGAGTTTCCCTATTTCCGGATATTTTTGATAAGTTTGAGAAATCGTTCCCACAGCATAAGGCCGAGGATCTATAATCTCTTTTGCCCCAAACTTCTGAGCGGCCACTACTCCCGCGCCATATTTCATCTCACCATGGGTCAAGGTAGGACCATCTTCAACTACCAGTACCTTTTTACCCCTGATAAGTTCGGAATTGTCCACTGTAAGCGGAGAAGCGGCTTCGATTAAAATAGCGTCGGGTGCAAGTTGGTGAATATTTTTTCTAAGGAGATTAACATTATCTAAGTCGGCAGTATCTATTTTGTTCATCACTACAACATCGGCCATTCTAAGGTTAGTTTCTCCAGGGTAATAGGTCATTTCATGACCTGCTCGATGCGGGTCGGTTACTACAATATGTAAATCTGGCTTATAAAATGGAATATCGTTATTCCCTCCATCCCAGACAATCATATCTACATCTTCCTCAGCTCTTCTTAATATCTCTTGATAATCTACCCCGGCATAAAGGATATTACCTCTATCGAGATGAGGTTCATATTCTTCCCTCTCTTCAATAGTACATTTATAACGGTCTAAATCAGCATAAGTTTCATATCTTTGCCATATCTGTTCTCTAAGATCACCATAGGGCATAGGATGTCTTATTACTGCAATTTTATATCCTTTCTTTTTTAATATATCTGTAACTTTACGAGTGGTCTGACTCTTACCACAACCAGTTCTAACTGCACAAATAGATACCACAGGAAGTTTAGATTTTAACATAGTACTTTTGGGCCCCATTAATCTAAAATCTGCCCCATTGGCTAATATTATTGAGGCTTTATCCATAACATACTGATGAGGAAGATCGCTATACGCTAAAATTACCTGATCTATCTGTTTTGCTCTTATTAAATCAGGTAATTCCTCTTCTGGATATATAGGTATGCCTTCTGGGTATAAAGAACCAGAAAGTTCAGCAGGATATTTTCTTCCTGCGATATCAGGTATTTGAGTAGCTGTAAAGGCAACCACCTCATAATTTTTATTATTTCTAAAGTATGCGTTGAAATTATGAAAATCTCTTCCAGCAGCTCCCATTATTATGACTTTAATCTTGCTCACTAAAAAATTCCTCCTCTTAATATAATTATATATTCGACAAAACTTTTAAAATTCCTCTTTTTTAATTTATTTTTTTTAATTTTCGTTAAACTTAGCAATTGCTTTCTCTAACACATCCAGAGCTTCATCTAACTGCTCATCAGTAATCTCTAAAGAAACTAACATTCTTAGAAGGTTTTTGTTGATTCCAGCATTAGGGACAAGTACTCCGTTTTTTACACATTCCTGAACAATTTGAGCAGTTTCTTCTGTTGCAGGTTTCTTAGTCTCTCTGTCTTTTACTAATTCTATAGCCATCATCGCTCCTATTCCATGGACATCCCCTACTAAAGAATATTTATCTTTCATTTTCAGGAAACGCTCTTTCAACTTTTTACCTATTTTTACTGCCCTATCTAATAGATTTTCTTCTTCAATAATCTTTATCACTTCCAGGGCAGCTCTACAGGCTACTGGGTTACCCACATAAGTTCCGCCAATGCATCCTCCAGGAAGGGAATTAGTAATCTCTTTTTTTGCAATCACTGCTGAAAGAGGTAAACCTGCAGCTAAAGATTTAGCAAGACAGATAATATCCGGTTCTATATTCCAATTTTCTATGGCAAAAAATTTTCCCGTCCTTCCCATACCACTTTGAATTTCATCTGTTATAAGTAATATACCGTATTTATTAGTTAATTCCCTCAGGTATTCCAGAAATCCCTCTACTGGAACATTAAATCCGCCCTCTCCCTGGATAGGCTCAATCACTATAGCAGCAACAGATTCGGGGATCACGGTATTGATTAGTATTTTTTCAAAATCTTCAATTTTAACAGTGGGATGATAAGGAGTGGGGAAAGGTAAGCGATATATTTCAGAAGCAAAGGGTCCAAAGTGATATTTGTAGGGCATAGCCTTATGGGTCATAGTCATAGTAAGAAGAGTCCGTCCGTGAAAAGCATTTTCAAAAACAATTATAGCTGGCCTTTTAGTATGAGCCCGCGCTATCTTTACCGCATTTTCTATCGCTTCTGATCCGGAGTTAAAAAAAGCAGCTGTTTTAGGACTACTCCCGGGAGCTAATTCAACTAACTTTTTCGCCAATTCCACAAAAGATTTATAAGGAATAGCAGTGAAATCTGTATGCAAATATTTTTCAATCTGGTCCTTAACCGCTGTTACAACTTTCTTATGACTATATCCCACAGCCAGACATCCCCATCCGCCGGTTAGGTCAATAAACTGATTGCCATCTACATCAGTAATTAAAGCTCCTTCACCTTTGGCAATATAACAGGGAGAAAGGGAGCTTCCCATGGGTTTAGCTACATACTTTTCTCTTTTATTAGCAATTTCTTGGGACTTTGGTCCCGGTAAACTGGTTTTAAGAGAAATAAATTTACTCATATAATTAGACTCCTTTAACTTAAATTTTAAATTATTAAAACAAATTTTTTATGTTAAATAAGATTTTACAGTTTATCTATTTTATACTTTTAAAAACAATGTACCATTTCTTAATATCTTATTATATCTTCTTGGAAACCTCAAGTATATTTATTTTTCTCCTTTTTAATTCCTCCAAGAAGTTTTGATAGACTTTTCCTTCTATGGCATCCTCAGGAGCCACTATTCCTTTCTGATTTATTTCTCCTTTCCCTACCATTACAGTAGCTATGGCTTCAGGAAAGGCAGTAACTCTTCCCATAGCAGAAATACCATTCTCGGTATCTGCTTCTTCCCACATATAATAA